>OMQO01000315.1 GCA_900313275.1 uncultured Bacteroidales bacterium | reverse complement strand
ATACAAGCTCGTGAAGCTGACATCAAAGGAGATGGAATGGCAGAAAGAGGGTACGACCTATTCTGTCGGGACCTGGGGCTCTGATTACCGGCACTTTGTAAGAGGGAAGTAGATCCTTCGGCTTCGCCTCAGGAGGACAAAGAGAACTGCCGTCACGTTGAGGTGGCGGCAGTTTGCTATGAAAGAGGCCCTACCTAAATCCGCTGACCAGATAATCATTCAGGTCCTTGTATGGCTTGAACCTGGTCGATATATCATGGATTCTCCCGGGATTCACCAGGTCGATGGTATCAAAGGCCTGCCTGCCGGCGAAGTCGTTGTCGAGGTAGCTGTCCGCGCTGAGGTAAACCCCGATGAAAGGGATGGCCCGCTGGATGATGCTCGTGGAATTCAGGATGATACAGTCGCAGGAAAGCCGCTGGACCATCTCACTGTCCCTCCTTTCTTCCAGCACCTTGTACGACAGGAAATCCATGAAACCCTCGAAGACACAGCAGGTTGGAGTCCTTTCCGACTTGTCAACCCGGACGATGCTCGGAGCCTTCACCCCGTGACATCCCTTGAAATACCGGCACCTGAGTTCCATCCCTCCCAGGATGTTCATGAAGGCGATGGCGTAGAACTCCCGGTCCCGGACCGTGTAGTGTGCTTCCTTGCAGTAGCGCTGGCCGATCTCGGCAGGAATACCCCGGGATTCCAGATACTCCAGAAGGACGGGATGGGTCAGGTCCAACACCCTCATGTTGCTGATGCTCGAGTTTCCCGACATCTTTGACATGTGCTTCTCCCTGAAGCGGCTGATGTCCTCATAAGGTATGTCCTTATAGAAAGACGCGGCCTGCTCCTCAAGCCAGGTCACAGCCTCGCTGAACGGACAGTAACCCTTCAGGGCGATGGCGAGGTCGATGACGTTGCCTCCCTGCTGAGTTCCGAAATCCAGCCAGAGGTTCTTCCGGGTGGACACCGAGAAGGATGCGTTTTTATCAGGACGGAGAGGGGAATGGTACATCAACTGTGACCCGCCGCTCCTCTTCGATACCGGCTCTATGCCCAGATGAGATAATAGTTCCCAAATCGGGATCCTTTTCAATTCTTCTATTTTCATTGTATTAAAATGCTTTAAAGTGCCAGTTAAAAGCAAACCGTATAGTTACTTTTTCCCTATAGGCACCCTTACCTAACTATACCGTTTTGGTCAGAACCGTCTTGGACATAGTGGAAATCCCGGTTGTACAAGTATTTCTTGTTCTCTTTGATGATCATTCCATTCTCAACGAGGAATGTCTTCAATTTGGACAGGATAGCGTACGACCGGCCAAAGCCCTGGGCTTCATAGCCCACCTTGAGTCTGTCGATTAGTTCGCCATACCCCACCTTGGCGGCACCTTCGAAGGCCTTGTCCAGGGCATCCCGGTGCTTTTCCTCCGACATTTTCTTATAATTGAAAGACTCCCTTTTCGGCTTTGGGTCGAACTCATAGTCTTCTTCCAGCACCGGCACACCCTCGTCATCAATGCTGAAAGCAAAGGGAGGGAACTTGCGGTCCCTTACCATGGATGCGGAGACCTCGCTGATGTTTTCGTCTTCCTCGCTCACCTTGATCTGGAGGATGGTCTCCGCCTTGTGGTTGAGCTCCGTACCAATGTGGCCGCGCAGGTTGTCATCGCCCTTGTTCAGGTGAAGGACAGTATGTATGTGGACGTTGAACTGGCTGCTCCATCTCATCAGCAAGCCAATCACTTCCGCCGCCTCAGTTGAAGAATTGATATCGAAGAGGAGATCCCTCAGACCGTCGATGATGACGAGCCCGATGTTCGGCTCTGTGATCAGGGCACATTCAATGATATCCCGACGATCCAAGGTAGTTTCTTGGCGAAGGAAGGCGAAACGGATACGGTCATCGTCCTTCTTCTCCGGATAGCCGCAGAGCTTGTTGATACGCCTCAGTATAGTCCGGCAGTGATCAGGGCTCTGTTCCGTGTCAAAATACAGGATCCTATCCTTTCCTTCAGGAAAGCTGGCCTCGTAA
>OMQO01000057.1 GCA_900313275.1 uncultured Bacteroidales bacterium | reverse complement strand
AGCCCGTGTCCTTCAGGTACTGATGCTGAAGGAGGTCATATTTTTCCAAAATACTGTTCGTAACTTCCATAAGTTCCTCACTGTTTTCCTACATATCTAATCTCTAAAAAGTGCTATAACTGCTATTATAATAAGAATTTCCCAAAAAGATAGATATTGAGAGCAAAAAAAGAGCTGCGCTTACAAACGCAGCCCCTTAACATATTATGCCCTATTCTGTTTTTGGCCTTGTCCAGCTATTCAGGCTTAAACAAATGCGTCCTTTCTCCTCTCATCAATGCCAGGAACAGTTCTTGAGCATATGTAATCTGACTTATTGATCCGTCAGGATACTCCTCAGCTACCGTTTCCGGCCTGACATCATTTTTGTATTTATAATAATAATACCAGTAGTCCCCCTCTTTACCGAAAACACTCGGATAAGCTGCATCTGAGATGGTATAAACATCTATAGGGAGTTCGCCCACATAATTGATTTCATCATATGCATACGTGTAAATATATACGGCCTGCATAGAACTGTCCGAATATCCGTTAGTGAGCAGGAGTTCCGGAATTCCGTCCTGTTCCAGATCACGGATCACAGATTGTACCTCCTCTTCGGTTCCATATTCAAGGCCATCGCTGCGATATTGATCAGAATTCACAAATTCATAATAAGCAGTGGAATAAGAAGAGTATTGCTTGTCTCTGATCCGCAAAAAGGCACCCTTCATCTCTTCTTCATCGCCGAAGCCGATTGTATACTCCTCATCAATACTAAAAGCGTCCCACGCCGCAAACGGCAGTTCATATTTAGGCATTGAAGGTCCGTATAGTACGAACCTGGGAAAGCCCTCTAATCCGGGAGCAGCTGAATTCACATGACGGAACCGTCCATAGTTGTCTACCACCCATTCATCTCCATCGTCCCCTTCAAAGGTATAGTCTTCCAAAATCAGTTCGCAGGAATAGTCGCTCAACTGCTCACCTATTGAAAAGCGGCCCGAAAAATAACGTTCGAAAACAGTAGCATCGTAGGAGATTCCGTTAACCAGTGTTCCCTGCCCATAATACATGTCCGTGTAATAACCACTGAATGTGCCGTCTTTTTCTAATACAAACCTGGTTTCCCAACCGCCCATACCGCTTGTAAATACGTAAATACCTGCAGCTTTATTGAGCGCCTGTTCCGTATCCAGTTTGATCATCAACGTATCTTCACGGACAGATCCGTTCCAAAAATCATTGAAATGCGGAAGATTGGGGGAAAGAACTAATTGCAGGCGATTCGAATAATCGTATGTGTTCTCCACTTTGTTTTTATAGCGTTTCATATACTCTGAAGCAGGGACACCGGACAGCAGAGACGAAATCCATCCTGCTCCGCTGTTGTCCGAACAATACTCGTAGAAGTAATACTCTCCGATGATCCTGCACTGAGCCAGCTGAACAAGGTATTTAAGCACATCTCCTTCCTTATCCCTGTCATAGGAGAAGGTCTGATCGTGCATACGGATCTCTCTGCCCAATATCGATTTACAGCCCTTTGACAATTCTGTCATTACTTCAAAATAGACATTGTATTTAGACTGATTGGTCACGCCGGTCAGTCCATACATATCCAGAAAATTCTTGGCGATCGCAGCATAAGGATTTGTCTTAGCCCCCAGATCTAACAGGATATCTGCAGTTATCTCAATATCGTTTCTAAGGCAAGCCTCCGTGAGCTGCCTCTCATACTCCCCGCCGGCATTGTCCAGAATGATCCCTGCCAAGTCTCCCGCTGCTTTCTTTACATCGATGTCTTCCGCATGATCTCTCACGTACAGGAGCAGCTCCAGATACATGTTGTACGCCTCAAAATTGGCCCGGATCTTCCCGTATGTCTTATGGATATCTGCGCGGTTCTCTACCCCCTCCAGTACATCGCATGCTACAGTCAGGACAGTGGAAGTCGTTTTGAGCGAACTGCCTTTCAGCGCCTTTTTCGAATTTACGAAATGCCTGAACTCTTCATTGAATTTGAAATCAACATAAGTCAAGCATTTCTGATATGCTTTTAAATCTTTAGACAGCAGAGAAATCATCTTTGTGATTTTCTCACTCTTTTCATAAAGATCATTACTCTTGAGCGCATCAATCAGCTCATCCATTTGTTTTGTGGTTGTGTTCATGGGAGGCAGGTCAATCAAAAAATCGTCCAGTTTCTCATTGATCGCTTTCTGCTTGTCTTTCGTGATGTTGCTCCAATCAGTACAGACCTCATTGAAATGAGATTTCTCCAACTCAGAAATCTTTTTGTCCGTGCTGTATACTGAATACACGCTCTTGTAAATGCTTGCTATATCGCTGACCAACCCTAAGATCTTAAGCCTCTCGCAGAAATCCGCATATTCCGCAATTGACTCTGCATTCGCTTCAAGAGAAGCCTCCGGTGCATAATCATAGAAATAATTGATCAGGCAGTCTTTTGCCTCATCATATTTATGAAAATCAATAAATCTGGCAATTCCGTCCCCAATGTTTTCTTTATGGATAGCGTAGAGATATTTGCTGTCACTCATAAGACCGGACAGCGCACCGACCGATCGATGATCATAAATCATCGGATCAGTCCCCAGGGTAAATTCATCATAATCGCTGATATTATCATAATCTGAATCAATTAAGACTGGGTTGGAATTAATCTTTAATTTCAGACCCCCGAAAAGAGAGATCCCCAGTTCGATCTCGTCTCCGTTTTTGAGCCCGTCTTCATCCCAGTCGTCATTCTCCTCGCCATGCATATCGATAACACCTTCCAGCAGGGAGGTGTTATCGTATTTTATATACCCTTTATTGATCAGGAGGGCGACCTCGTCCGGAAGGCCGTCGTTGTTATCATCCCTGGTCAGATCTGGGGCAATCCTGCCGATCTGGTCTGATATTAACTCCGTGACCGGATCCATCATCGCCTTATCCAGTAACATGTAGATAGAAAAATGGGTTATCTCCGCTGAAACAGTACCGTTTTCACAGGTCTGTCCCGACACCTCCACGAACTCCGATTCCTCTTCGTTGTACCAGTAGATCGTAGGCATAAACTCTTCACTGTATTCGCCCAAAGCGGGATCATAGGAAAACGTGATCACAGCATGATCCAGATTCCCACTCGTCGTAAGTTCATATGCTGGTGCCAGATAGCCGTAACTAGCAGGTGTAAGCGCCGGAATATGCGTATTGATCAGCTCGTCAATGGCCAGTGAGCCGGCTCCTTTTGCGTCTGTCACAGAGGAAACCGCAATGGAAACCGGGTGGTGCTCACTGATCTCATCCCCCGTCAGTGAAGTAGTAAAGATTCTTTCCGCTGTCAGCGGATCCGAGCCGATCTCCACTTCAACGCCATCCGTGACGCCATCGCTGTCCGTGTCAACATCCAAAGGATCAGTCTGCCAGACGTTTAATTCCTCTCCGTCGTAAAGACCATCTGTATCCGTATCTGACACTGCAGGATTCGTCACATTTTCCAGTTCAGACAAATTGGAAATTTTGTCTTCATCTGTGTCCTCTTCACCATCGGAAATACTGTCTCCATCTGTATCTTTTGACAGGGGATCCAAACGAAGCTGTAGCAATTCCATTCCGTCCGGCAAACCATCGTTATCAGTGTCCCAGCCAGATGGATCCGTTCTCAACATTTCTTCCAAAGCATCCGATAATTCATCCTGATCGGTATCCGTCATATCGAGAGATGTATCAAGCCAGATACCAGTCAGACGGAAAGACTTCGTGACCGGCAACGAAAAATCATACGGATAAGCTGGCCTGTCCTCTCTCACCCATCCCAGGAGTTTATATCCGGTAACCGGAGCAACATACGGCATTTCCAGCAAGTCTCCCTCTGTCACTTTCTGTGCAGCCGGAGGCTCTCCGACTACATCCGTATTGTATGTAAATTCTACCTGAAAAGACTCTGCGCTCTTATTGTCACCCGAGCCGGATGAAACCTGATCACTTCTATTCTCCTCCCGGCCTGCCGGTTTTGAAGAAGATCCACAGGATAGCAATAAAAAGGTAAGAACAGTGATAAGAATGGCTGCCGCTATCCGTCGGAATCTTTCGCGGAACACTGTTTTTTTCATATCTGGCACCTCATAAAAGACTTATCGATTCTGATATATCTCAAAGGGGTAGTCATAATTAATACCTATTGAATATGTCAGCTTATCGTCATGAAGTAATTCCATCAGTTTCTCCTCGGTACCGGGTATGATGTCCTGGATCATGCCTCTCCATTTGAGTTCCTCTACGAAATTCTTCATCTTCTATGTATGTTTTCTTTTTACTCTTTAAAATCTCGCGAATTTAGGTAAAATAAGTTAAATTTGCAGGTTGTAATGAAATTAACAACTAAAGTATATTGAAGAATATGAGAAAGAAAATCGTCGCCGGAAACTGGAAAATGAACACCAACCTCCAGGAAGGCATTGAACTCGCCAAGGCAGTTGCCGCCAAATCTGTTGAGACCCCTGAGAATGTCGGCCTTATTGTGGCCGCTCCTTTCACCCACCTTTGCGCTGTCGCCGAGGCCGTCAAGGGATCGAAAGTCGAGGTCTCCGCGCAGAACTGCGCTGACCATGAGAAGGGTGCCTACACCGGTGAGGTCTCTGTCGGAATGCTGACCTCTGTCGGTTGCCAGTGGACCATCCTCGGCCATTCCGAGAGGAGGCAGTACTATGGCGAGACCGATGAGAAGCTTGTCGAGAAGGTCAAACTCGCCCTCGGCGCAGGCCTGGGTGTCATCCTTTGCGTCGGTGAGAACCTCGATGAGAGGGAGGCCGGCAAGCACTTTGAGGTCGTCACAAGCCAGATCGAGAACGTGCTGTTCCAGTTCACCGCCGAGGACATGGCGAAAATCGTCGTGGCTTACGAGCCGGTCTGGGCTATCGGAACCGGCAAGACCGCGACTGCTGAGCAGGCTGAGGAGATTCACGCTTGTATCCGCAAGGTCCTGTGCGGCAAGTTCGGCGAGACTGTCGCCGAGGACACCACAATCCTCTACGGTGGAAGTTGCAAGCCTTCCAACGCCAAGGAACTCTTCGCTCAGAAGGACATCGACGGTGGCCTGATTGGTGGCGCCGCCCTCAAGGCTGATGACTTCATCGCCATCGCCCAGAGCTACTGATTTGGTAGTCAGGCAAATAGGTGAAGAAATATTGTTTCATCGTCAATCCGCTATCAGGCGGCAAGGACAAGAAATCCATTCTTAAAGCCATATCCCGGCTAAGTTTCCCGCATGAGACTGTCTTTACGGAACGTCCGGGACATGCTACTCAAATCGCCCAATCGACCGATGCGGACATAGTCGTGGCAGTCGGTGGAGACGGGACGGTCAGCGAGGTTGCCCGGGGACTTATCGGCACAGATAAGGCCCTGGGCATTATTCCTTGCGGCAGTGGAGACGGACTGGCTTTCCACTTGGGAATAAGCCGTAATCCGAAAAAGGCGTTGCAGGTACTTCAGAAAGGCATAACCGCCACAATGGACCACGGTCTCGTTGACGACCGGCCGTTCTTCTGCACGATGGGTGTAGGCTTGGACGCCGAGGTGGCATGGCAGTTCGGCAAGGCTGGCAAACGCGGCCTTTGGACATACATTTCCTTAGCTTGGAGAATATGGCGCCATTTCACTCCGGAGACTTATACCATCGATGTGGATGGCGAGAAACTGGTCACTCCGGCCGTATTCGTGACCACTGGCAACGCCAACCAGTGGGGTAACAAAGCCCGCATCTGCTCACTCTCTTCGGTGGAGGATGGGCTGCTGGATCTGACGATAGTCAAGCCTTTCCACACATGGGAAATCCCCGTTCTGGCGATAAAACTGCTGACCGGGTACGCCCACACGAGCCATCGTACACAAATGCTTCGGGGAAAGAGAATCACCATCCAACGCCCCCTTATGGGCCCCGCCCACTACGATGGCGACCCTTGCATGAAAGGGACGGAAATAACAGTGGAAATAGTGCCCGCGGCACTGCGGGTCGTCATTCCTGAAGGGAAGAAAATCTGACAACACATGAACAAGCAAAAAGTCTCTGACTGGTTCGCGTTTTTCGCGCCCCGTTTTCTATGCCTGACTCTGATTCTGGGTTTTCTGATCCGGATCATCCTGATACTGCATCCTTTGACAGTGGTGGACTGGGGATGGACAGACTGGCTGAAAATCTTCTGCCTCGGATTCCTTAATGACCTGGCTTTCACCGCCATAGCTCTGGTTCCCGCCTTCATATTCTATTCCTTCCTGACAGAGGACAAGTACCGGAAGCCTTATAAATGGATAGTGTGGGGTGGCATGACTTTGCTGACGGCGTACATCTTATTCTTCAATGACATCACTGACGAATATGGCGGACCATTGCCCAGGATTGTCAACGGTGTGCTCGCTTTCCTTTGGATCTGCCTGACTATCAAGATGTTCTTCCCGAAAGTCCGGAAGGGCTGGAGAACAGCGGCCATCTGGATCATGATGATGCTCTACATCTGCTGCGCCATCACCATCGCCATCAGCGAGATTGTTTTCTGGAGCGAGTTCGGCGTCAGATTCAACTTCATCGCAGTGGACTATCTGGTCTATACCAACGAGGTCATCGGCAACATCTTCGAGTCCTATCCTATGTTCTGGATAATCCTTGCCATGCTCTTGATTGCCGGTGGGATCTGCTGGTTGATAACGAGAGGTAAAGATGTCAACCAGAGCGGGTTAGTTAGCTGGAAGCGATGGGGGCTTACCCTTGCCGCCCTTATTGTTGCCTGCGGTATCAGCTACGGCTGGCTCCACTACGGTTACCGTCATTTCGGTGGGGAGAATCTCTTCGCCACACAGATTCAGGAGAACGGATGCTGGGACTTCCTGGAGGCATTCGCATCCAACGAGTTAGACTATGAGCAGTTCTATGCGATGATTCCGCTGTCTGAAGCTGAGACTCTGAAGCAAAAAATGTGCGGTCAGAACACCGATGGCCTCCAGGTTGTGAGAGACAGTCTTCCTCCTGTCAAGAAGAATGTCGTATTCATCACCATCGAAAGTCTAAGCGCCGATTTCTTGACCCGCTACGGATCGGAAGACAGAATCACCCCGCATCTGGATGCCCTGCTCGAAGAGAGCCTTGTCTTTGACAACCTTTACGCAACCGGCAACCGCACAGTCCGCGGGCTGGAGGCAGTGACCCTCAACATTCCGCCTTCTTCAGGCGAAAGCCTCGTCAAACGGCCCGACAACACTGGCCTGTTCTCAACCGGAGAGGTTTTCCGTCAAAACGGCTACCACACCAGCTACATCTACGGAGGCGACAGTTATTTCGATAATATGGGCACCTTCTATGGTAACTGCGGCTATGAGATTGTAGATAAAAAGACCTACGACAAGGATGCGATCGTGTTCTCGAACATCTGGGGGACGTCCGATGAAGATTCCTACAGGGAGGCGCTGAAGCGTTTTGATGCGTCCTGGGCCGCTGGGGAGCCATTTTTCGCCCAGATCATGACCATCTCAAACCACCGCCCCTACACCTATCCGGAAGGAAGAATCGAATACGACGGAAATCCGATGAGCCGAAAGGCGGCTGTCAAATACACTGACTGGGCAATCGGGCAGTTTATCTCTGACGCTTCCCAGAAGCCATGGTTCCCTGAGACCGTGTTCGTGATTATGGCGGACCACTGCGCCTCATCCGCCGGCAAGACTTCACTGCCGATGGACTGCTATCATATTCCCGCGATCATCTACTCACCCGGTTTTGTTGAGCCGCGGTTTGTTGAAAAAGTCTGCTCCCAGATTGACATCATACCGACGCTCCTTTCGCTGCTGCATTTCTCGTATGAAGCCCCTTTCTACGGCAGGGATGTTCTCTCGGACGATTTCAAAGAGAGGGCTTTCATGGCCACATACCAGGATCTGGGCTATTATTCGGACGGGGTGCTGACGGTGCTCTCCCCTGTTCGCCGCATCCAGCAATTCTCTGTCACTCAGCATGATGGCTGGAAGTACGAAGAGACTCTGATGGAGAATAAAAGGGATGATGTCCTCCAGGAAGCACAGGCTTTCTATCAGACCGCTAATCTGGCTTTCAGAAAACGTTAGAAAGTATCACAGCGCCAGGACCGCATCGGAATAAAGCGCGCCGTCATGGATGTCGTGTGTTGAGAATATGACCGTCGAGCGGGTCTCATGAGCGAGGTTCTGAAGTGTCCGCAAGACCATTATCCGGTTCTCGACATCAAGGAAAGCCGTGGGTTCATCCAGCATGATCACATTAGCCTTTCTTGTAAGAGCGGTGGCGATACATGCCTTCTGGAACTCTCCGTCACTGATTTTGGAAATGTCCTTCGAGGCCAGATCGCCAAGATCCATCATATTGATGGATTCCTCAAGAGTGGCCTCAGCTTTTCTATCCAATCTCCTGAAGGCCCCATATTCAGTTAGCATCCCTGTGCGAATGAATTCTTCGACAGTGAAGCCGCTCACTTTTGGTATCCTGGTAGGAACCAGCACGGCTTCCCCGCCGGTCTCGAATGAGCCGGAAAGAGGCTTCAAGAGGCCGGCCAATGTCTTCAGCAAGGTCGTCTTGCCACTCCCGTTCCTTCCCCTCAACATTACGCACTCCCCATCCTCGAAACTGAAGCTCAGAGGCCCCGCAATGCCAGTCGCTCCATCGGCGTGCGGCAAGTCGACCTCCGGCGAGCATTTACCCGGATAGGGCGCGAAGCGCAGCGAGACGGAGGTTGAGCTTGCCGCAGCACGCTTGGTTGCCGCTCGCCTGGGGGGATATCCAACTATTATTTCAGTGGCCTTGATCATTTCAGAAGGAGGATGTAAAGGATTATCGGGATGCCGATTATGGCCATGGTGCTGCCGACAGGAAGAGGAGACGGGAAGACTTGCGAAAGGATGTCAGCCACAATAGAAAGTCCGGCCCCGGTGATGATGGTCATGGGAACAGTCTTGATGTGGACCGATGAACGCGCCAAAGCCCGAGCGATATGAGGCGCCACAATTCCCACGAAACCAATCGGACCGCAGAAGGCCGTGACAGCCCCCGCCATGAAGCAACTCCCTATCATTGAGATATTTCTGATACGGGAAGGATTCGCTCCCGCAAGGGCGGCATACTCTTCTCCGAACAAAGCGACATCCAGTCCCCTATTGTTCAGGAGAGCCAAGACCAATCCGACCAGGAACGCGCAGGCAATGATCAGAATGCCGTCATAGCCACTGCCAATGAAACTACCTGCCGACCAACTGTAGAACACTTTCAGACTCTCGGCATTGGCCGAATATTCCAAAATCGAAGTGATAGCGCTGAAGACGAAGCCAAGCATCACGCCAAAGATCAATAAGGTCGTCATGCTATGGAATCTTGAAGACACCAGTACGACGACAGCGGAAGTCAGAAGGGCTCCGATGAAGGCGGCGGAAACCACGGTTAGACCCGACAAGGCAGCAGGCAGAGATGTTCCGATAAGCAGGGTCGCCACAGCGGCACCTGTCCCGGCTCCGGCACTGACCCCCATGATGTGGGGATCAGCCAATGGATTCCTGAAGACGCTCTGCATCTGGAGTCCGGCCAGGGCAAGAGATGATCCGGCAAGAATCGCCGTCAAAACCCTAGGAAGCCGGATCTTATTGAATATCACTTCATCAGGAAAGCCGAACCCTGTGCCTCCGCAGCACAAATCCAAAACCGCCAGCAGCAAAACCACCAGCGAAAGAATTGCGACAGAGCGGGACAACCTCATCCTGATTTAATCTATTCGAATATCAAATATAACTAATATACTTGAGAATGCAACCGGATTGCGAAATCATGATACTATCTTCGCGTCTAGAAAGACAAACGAATGAGGCGATTTCACATACTCGCAATTGTAACTCTAGTGGCAATCCTGACCTTCCTTCCCCTTCATTCCCAAGGAAGGAAGGCGATAATCTCCGGGCACGTTCGAGATGCCTCGAGCGGAGAGCCGCTGAGCGGAGCTGTCATATTCACAAAAGACAAGAAATCAGGTGTTTCCGCTGATAATTCTGGGTACTACTCTCTGGCTGTGGATAAGGGTGAAGTGACACTTCTTTGCTCCTTCACTGGTTTCAAGACAATAGAAAGAACCCTGACTGTCACTTCTTCCAAGGTGGAAGATTTCGAAATGGAACCAGACAACGAGACTTTAGCGGCCGCGACAGTGTTCTCAAAGACCAAAAGGGACGAGTTGAAAATCCCGCAGTTGGGCAAGCAAAGAGTTGACGCGACACTCGTCAAAAGCCTTCCCGCACTTATGGGCGAGAATGACATTATTCGGGTTATCCAGATGATGCCCGGAGTGCAGACTCCAAGCGAAGGAGCCACGGGATTCAGCGTCAGAGGTGGAGGCGTGGACCAGAACCTTATACTGATGGATGGCGCTCCTGTCTATAACTGCGGTCACTTCCTTGGCTTTCTGTCGATGTTCAACAGCGATGCCATCCGCGGGGCGGAACTCTATAAAGGCGATTTCCCCGCCATGTACGGTGGCAGGATTTCCTCAATTCTCGACATCAGCGGGAAGGACGGGAACAACCGGGAGTTCGGAGGCAACGCGTCAATCGGCCTGATTACCTCCAAATTATTCGTGGAGGGCCCGATTATCCCCGAGAAACTATCGTTCATGGCCGCTGGAAGGAGAACCTATATCGACCTTTTCTTTCCCCTCCTTGGGGATAATCTTCCGGAACACACGAAGATGTATTTCTACGACCTCAACGCCAAATTGACCTGGATAGCGGGTAAGAACGACAGGCTTTATCTAGGTGCCTTTGACGGCAAAGACGTGTTCGGCCTCGGAATGGAAGAGTTCGACATGGGCCTTGTTCGACTATGTCCAAAGCATCAGGGAAACTGGACTCAAAGCAGGATGGACATGGTACATCAATCCCAAAAACACAATACAGGCCGGACTCGGAATGGCCTATTTCTCAATAGCTCCAGGCGAGTGCAAGCCCAGGGGCGGTACCACGATCGTGAACAACATCGTGATGCCCTTGACATTCGCCGTTCAGCCCTCGGCCTACATCCAGAACGAGCAGAAACTCTGGAATCTGACAGTGCGTTATGGCCTGAGATTCTCCACATTCACCACTCTCGGAGGAACCACCCAGAGGTATTTCGACCCGGTAACGCATGAATTGACATCAGTCACTGACATCCCTAAAGGTAAGAGAATCAAGACCTTCCACGGGGTTGAGCCGAGACTGTCCGCCTCTCTCCCTCTTGGCAAAGACTGGTCAGTCAAAGGAGCGTATTCCCGCTCGTACCAATATCTCCAGCAAGCTCGCATAAGCATCACTGGAAGTCCTGTTGACACCTGGTTCACGGCCTCGCCCAACACCAAGCCTCAACGCTCTGACCAATTCTCGCTCGGCCTTAACGCCCTATTCGCCGGCGAGGCACTGGAGGCTTCCATCGAAGGGTTCTACAAGAGTGGAAAGAACGTGATAGACTTTGTCGAGAACCCTGGGATAGTCATCGACAATGAGAACAGGGAGGGGCTTTTAAGGAGCGGCAGTTCAACCTCTTATGGAGTCGAGTCAATGCTCAAGTACGAGTTTGACAAATGGAACGGCTGGATCTCCTACACTTGGTCAAGGGCGCTTTACGACATCCCTGAGCTTAACGGCGGAAAGGCATACCGCTCACCCCTGAACCATGAGCACGCTGTCAACTTTGTGCTGACATATGACTTCAGCAAAAGGTTGTCAGCCTCCTCGGAATGGGTTTTCTACAGCGGGTCACCGACCACCTACCCCGTCGGAAGGTATTCACACATGGGCAGTTGGGTACCTGTCTATTCTGAAAGGAACAGTGACAGGCTGCCGGACTACCACAGGCTGGATCTATCATTGACTTACCGGACCGCAAAAAGGGCCGCCGGCAAACGCTGGAGCGGCGAATGGAATCTTTCCTTCTATAACGCTTATTCCCGACATAATGCCTGGAGTATCGCTTTCAATTATGACAGGGAGAACAATTACGCGAGAGCGATTAAAGTTTACCTTTTCACCATTATTCCCTCGGTTTCCTATAATATAAAGTTCTGACAATGAAGCGAATAATCATACCAATATTCATCTGCTCTGCCCTACTGCCGATTGCCTGTTCCGAGGAGACTGATGTCCGGTCCGAAGGTGGGCATTATGAGAGGATCGCTGTCGAGGCTATTTTGACAGATCAGTCAGACAGGCCACAAAGAGTGCTCCTCAGCAAAACCATACCCTATTTTGAAGAAAGCTCACCAAGCGGAGTCTCTGGCGCTATAGTGACAATCAGTCACGGAAAGGAAGAGGTTCGTTTCTCAGAGAAGGAAAGTGGTGTTTACGAGGCTCCGGAAGGCTATCATGGCGAGCAGGGAGAAGACTATCTCCTCAGGATAGCGCTTTCGGGCGGTGAAGTCTATGAGGCGAAAGCGACAATGCCTCATAATGGATACCGGCTTGATGATGTGGACTATGCCTTTGCCGGGAACAAGACCATGGGATTGGACAGTCTTTGGACTATCGCGATTTGGGGAGAGGACATGGAAACAACTGATTACTACTATGTTACCGCAGGAGTAAAC
>OMQO01000058.1 GCA_900313275.1 uncultured Bacteroidales bacterium | reverse complement strand
TGGCCTATGTTCCGGAGTTCGCAATTCTCGAATTCGACCCGTGAAGAAGCGTGGACGACGGCCCCGTCACCGCAGGTGCAGCAGAATTCCAGGCCCTTCACCTGGACATCCTCGCAGTTTCTTATTAATAAAAGCGGATGGCGCTGGACCGCCATTTCGAGCCTGCGGGTCCCCTTAGGGAGGATCAGCCATGCCTGGCCTCCTTCCACGTCCAATGAATATTCTCCCGGCTCGTCCACTTCTTCAGGAATATTCAGGACTTTCCATTTCTGGAAGTTCTCTCCTGGCTTGAACCCGAAGCCATAGGAAGTCATGTCTCTGACTTCCAGGGTCTTATCCGGGTTTATCGACTTGATCCCGACTGACTCTTCCGACCAGCCGAAACGGAAACAACCTGACAACCAACCCCTTGTGGGTTCCGCCCATTCAAGCGGCCTGTCTTCCTTGAAAGCGATTATCCCATAGCCAGGACCTTCTTTTCCTTGGAGCCTTCCGACCCCCATCCTCACCACTGAGTCCAGCTTGATCCAGTGGTCGTTCGGCCACTGGGAGAGTCGCATGGGAACCCCGTCAGCGTAGAATTCCGACCATGATGGTCCGGTCGGATGGGTGTGCCCTTTTTCGACGACAGGACTTGCCGGGTAGCGGGATATGTCCAGGTGGCGCAGCCCCTTAGTCGCTTGAGAGCCAAGTACTTCCTTGCACTTCTTCAAGGCTCTGCGGGGAATCCTTACGCCTCCGTTGAGCTGGGCTCCCCGACCCTCTATGACTATTCCTTTTTTGCCTTCCACAACAAGTGTGTCGGTCAGGCGGTATATCCCTTTACGCAGAATGATACGGTCTCCGGTCCCGGCCTTCGCAACAGCCTCCTTCAAGGCGCTCACGCTCCTGACCTTGTAGGTACGCCCCTCCGCCAGCGCAGGTCGCACCCCAACGCCCCAGACAAGCAAAACCAATGTGATAATAACCCTCATCATTTGCGAAGATACGGATTTTTGTTAATACGATGCTCTGCCCGCCCGCTCTTCTGTCGCTGTCCTGGCACTTAAGTCGCTGATTATAAATTATTTCCTTAATATCAAAGTGTACATTTCCGGCACTTTGATTCTGCCTTAACTATTGATTTACAGTTATTTAGCCGCCAGCCGTAATGTGAAGAAATTTCTGAATATGCCGAGCTGTCACCCCAGGGATGTGTATAAGTTTGTTAGCCAAACTGATTTTCGAGTCCCGGTCTAACATCATGACTTTTTTGACGTCATCCAGTCCCTCAATCCTGCTCACCATCGCTGACATTTTTGAAAAAGGAGCATCTGATGCTGTGTCATAAGATTCTTTAATTTCGTATTCGCTCCCGGTGTTCGAATGTACTGCGAGTAACATTTTTTCATAAGAGCCGAAATAGGCTATGATGGAATCATAGTCCAGGCTATTGTACGTGCTGATGATGAAGTCAGTAAGCGAATTCTTTTCCGCATTGTCGAGCGAGACGAACATCTTTTCCAATGTCTTGAATCCCAGTGGTTTATCTGCGGATCTAAAATAATTGACAAGTTTTACCGCCCTGCGTAAAGCACGGGAAGCCTTCTCATGTTTAATCGGAGAAGAAAACGGATGATCAGACACTGCAAAAGCCATAAAATTCCATCTTGTTTGTTCGGCTCTGGAGACAAGTCTCTTCTCTACTTGATTGTTGAATAGATATGCTATGCAAGAACGTGCCTTCTTTTCTGTTTTCTTCGGAGCATGTCCCGGGGGAGTGTCGAATAATCTTCCTGACCGACCTATAGCCGCATTGTATTCTGCGGCAAACAGCCTCTCTGTCGAAGCAAGGAATAGATTCATATTCCCGGGCACTGAAGATTCAGCAAACATGTGCACATGGTCAGGCATTATTGAGAGTTCCATAAGGACAATATCATAACGTCTGGCCATTGTTGTGATGAAAGTGAAATACACAAGATAATCCCTTGTCGAGTAAAAGATCAAGCCTCGGTCAAAAGAGCGTATGTAGATGTGATGGGGAAATTGGGCTTGAAATGATTGTGAGGACATTTTTGATGAGTTTAACATAGTTCATCGCAAATATAGCGATAAAAACTTACAACTTGAGCGCTGGCACTTAAGTGATTGTGGCTCAGGTCGTAATATAAAATTAAAGAGCCGCGTTACGGCACTTTAATCGCATATTAATTATTGATAATCAATTAATTAACCGCCAGCGGCCACGGCGTTTTGGAGGCGGTTGAGGGCTTCGTGGAGGGTGGCGGCGGGGCAGCCGATGTTCAGCCGGACGAATCCTTCCCCGCCAGGGCCGTAGGAGGTGCCGTTGTTGGGGATAATCTTGGCCTTTTTCACAAAGAAGTCCATCAGTTCCGGCTGACTAAGGCCTAGAGCCCTGCAGTCCAGCCAGACCAGGAAAGAAGCCTGCGGCCGGATCGGGACTATTCCGAGATCATGTTCGGAGAAGAAGCGCTCCACAATCGAGATGTTATTCTCTATGTAACGCTTGAGCGACTCCAGCCATGCCGTGTCTTCCCGGTAGGAGGCGATTTGAGCGACAAGAGTCATGATCGGAGGCTCGTCCAGTTTGGAGTTGCCGATGGTGGCGTTGTACATGTTCTGTTTCTCCTTGTCGGGGATGATGCTGTAGGCGGTTCCCGTCAGACCTGCGAGATTGAATGCTTTTGTGGGTCCCGCGAAGGTGACTCCGACACGTTTCGCGGCTTCACTGACGCTGCAGAAGGGCGTGTGCTTCTTGCCGTACAAGGCCAGGTCGCCGTGAATCTCGTCGGATATTACGATAACCCCGTGCCGCTCGCAGATCTCGGCAAGAGTCGCCAGGGTCTCCCGGTCCCATAGGATGCCATAAGGATTCTGCGGGTTGCATAGGAGCAGGATCTTGGTCTTGTCGTCAAACAGCTTTTCCAATCCCCCAAAATCCATCTGGTACCATCCGTCCTTGAATATCAAAGGGTTATCTACCGCGACTCTGCCCATCCTCTCGATGTAAAGACGGAAATGGTCATAGACAGGCGGCTGGATGATTACCTTGTCGCCCGGCTCCGTGAAGGAAAGATAGGCCTGGTTGATGCCAGCTATAACACCCGGCGCGTAGCCCACCCATTCCCGTTCCAGGTCGAAACCATGATAACGCTTTTGCCAAGAGTAGATCGCGTCATAAAACTCCTGGGGGATCGAAGTGTAGCCCAGGACATCCCGGTCAAGACGCATGCGCAAAGCCTCGGCGACGAAGGGGTCTGTCTTCAGATCCATGTCAGCGATCCACATCGGGATCTCCCCGTTCTTCGCCCTTCCGTATTTGATGCTCCAAGTACCCGCCCGGTCCTGGACCTCATCGAAATCCCATGTCTTCCCGGCGCTGGCTTTGGCGCATGAAGAAAGCAGGGCGCTTATCGTCCCTGCCGGAACCAACGCTGAAGCTCCGGCAGCCGCTGTCCCTTTTATGAAAGATCTTCTATTCAAAGCGGAAAGAATTGATAGTGAACAGGTTCTTGTCGTCGTCTCCGTGGAAACGCATCCTGATGGGCTTGATTCCGGAGAGGTTGCCGTTCACCTTGGCCTCGAGGGTGATGAAGGTCTTGCCGTCGCCCTCGGGAATTTTGAAAGATGCCACGGTGCCTCCGTACATGTATTCAGAGAACACATCGATGGTGCCGCCGGCTTGGGGGCAGACAGAGATGATCATTTTCCGGGGCCCTTCCTTGAAGTCGAAGTCTCTCCAGGCGGCTGAATCGTTGTCCCTGATTTCGGCGAGGCGGTTGGATGAATCGATCCTGACATGGCCCATGAGGTAGCAGGCCCTTCCCGCGACAGGGTCCGAGCCAAGGGCAAGGTAAGGGTCCAGCGGCATGCCGGCTCCCGTTGAGGTCATTTCCACTTCCGGGATGGTGCCGTCGGGGAGAATCTCGATCGGCTCCACGCAGCTCTTACGCATGGTGTTGGAACCCCATGACGAGCGGTGGTAGAAGACGTACCACTGATCCTTGAAGCAGACCACCGAGCCGTGGTTGTTCCAGACCGCCGGGTCGCAGCCGAAGTTGTCGATTATCACTCCACGGTACTTGTAAGGTCCTGTCACACAATCTGATGTGGCGTACCCAATGCATGTCGGCATCCCCCTGCGGCTGATGTCGGCGAAGGTCAGGTAATAAGTCCCATTGTGCTTGAAGGCCTGTATTCCCTCATGGAAATGGTGCTCGGCCTCGGTGATGATCCCGTCCTTGATTGTCGAAGGGTCGATGCTCCGCATGTCCGGGTTCAGTTTGGCGCATTTGGCGGAAAACTGCCCCCAGAACATCCAGGCTTGGCCATCGTCATCGATGAACACCGAAGGATCAATCTGATTGGCGTGCTCCACTGGCTTCCCGTCCTTGAACGGCCCATAAGGGCTGTCTGCCACCGCGGTCCCTTCAGGATTGGGGCCAGGCTGAGAATAGAAGAGGTAATATTTCCCGTCCTTCTCAATGCAATCGGGGGCGTAGAGTACCTCGTCGTTGTAAGGAATATCCCTCGACGAGAATGACTCTCCACCTTTCCAGTGGATCATGTCCTCGGTCGAAAAGACATCGTATTTCCCTGAGCAATAGTAAGATGGATTCTCATCCCTCGAGCCATAGACGAAAAGAACCGGCTTCCCGTCGATGGTCCAGACCCTCGCCTGAGGATCGGAGTTGTAGGCCTTGTTCAGGAATATCGGATTTTGTGCCGCCGCTCCGGCAGCCATGGCCAGGCAAGCGGCCATCATAGTGAGGATTCTTTTCATGGTAATTCCGGACGTTTCACACCGACAGTGCAGTTGACATGCCAGTCGAGATTATTGATGTACAAGTGCCTATAGTCGAAAGGTTGGGGAGTCCAAACCCTGAACAGGTTGCCTTCTTTCCAGCTATTTCCGGCTGAAGCATAGTCGCAAAGATTCAAATAGTGGGTGGCTCCGGACTCATCCTTGCAGGCCACCTCGAAAGTCATCCATAGCGCCGGATCGGGGCTTTGGATGTGGCGCACATCGACCGATCCATCCTTCTGGCGGTCAAATTCATAGCGGTACATCGGGGGTGTGTCCACACCGTCCCGTCTTGGGATCAGCCTTGTGTCGAACGAAAGGACGATCGGGCCCCTGCGTATCGCCGCGTCTCCGGTCCCGTTCGGGGCGTCAAGAACTTTCGCGGTGAAGTCAAAAGAAAGGACCACCTGGTCGCCAGGGTGCCATTTGCGCTTGATTTTCAGGTATTTCCCAGCTTTTGTCTTTCCGGCAGTCTTCCCGTTGACCATTACCTCCGTCTTGAGGCTCCAGTCCGGAATACGCAGTTTCAGAGTGAAGGTCTCCTCTTTGTCCATATCCAGGGTGATGGCGGCCGCATTTCCTTCCGGGTAAGATCCTGTTACAGAGATTTTTACAATCTGGGCAGCAGGAGTCGGGATAGAGGTCTGAGAGGCGCTGTAAAGGTTGATAACAGGCCCTTCTTCCGAGGACATCACCGCCCAAAACGGGACTGTCATAAGCCCGCGTGGCCCGTTTGCGACGCAGCAGCTCATCCCCACATCCGGGAACTGTTGGTGGCTGTAAACCCTCTCTCCCATAAGTCCGGAATAGTAGGAGAACCACTTACCGTCGGGAGTCATGGAGGCGAGCATAGCGTTGTAGAGAGATTGCTCCAGCAGGTCGGCGTAGTGGCTGTCTCCGGTGAGCCTGAGCAACTGGTAAACCAGCTTCATCCAAGTGACTGTCACACAGGTCTCCATGCCTTGATAGATAGGCTCGCTCTGATGTAATTTGCCGTGGCACCAGATCTCCGCGACCGATCCGGTGCCGACAATCATAAGCTCGTCCCTTTCAATCTTGCGGACAAGATTCAGGACCGCCTTCTTGTATTCCTCCTTGCCGGTGCAGCGGTAGAGCTCTACTAGGCCCTCGAAACATGACATCATCTCGTAGGCTTTGGGCGCTCCGGACATCTTCCACATCGGCTTGTCGGACAGGGCTTCCTCAATAAGATGTAAACCGGTGGGTGTGAGTGAGTTGGGTGACTCCCAAGAGTTGACGATATATTCCGCGAAATCGAGATAGCGCTTCTCTCCTGTCCGCTGGTAGAGCAGGACGATAGGCTCAAGCACTGAGGAAGACGCGAGTCCTTTCCAGCCAATCCAGCCGGTTTCGGCGATATTCACTCCGCTCTCCGGCCCGGCCTCACGGATCAGGTGGTCGGCGGCTTTGCGGGCGGCTTCAAGAACAGTCGCGTCCTTGGTCCTGTCATAATAGGCCAGAAGCCCGAGGATGGTGTATTTCCGTCCCCAGATGTCCCAGTCTCCGAGGTGATATTCGTCAGGATAGGTGCCTATGTAGCCATCAGCGCCTTGAGTGGCGATTAACCCCCGTACAGCCGCATCCACTACCGCTTTGTGCGCCGGAGTGGGGGAATAGTCATAACCCATCATGGCAGCGGTGTACCATTTGCCCCAGAATTCGGTCCGGAATCCCCATTTGCCATCCGACTTGTCCCGGAAAGCGAATAGTAGTTTCTCCAGGTCCTGTGACATCAGTCGGTTCTCGACGCATCCGTTGATCCGGTCCCCAAGAAAACCGTCGAAATGGGCCAGACCGGGTCTCAGGACATCATCCTGTACATTTTGCGAAAACGCCAGGGACTGGATCAAACAGCCCGTGACGATTAAAGCCAAGCAAGTCTTTTTCATATCCTATTATCTGCCCTTAATTATCTCAAGTACTTTGTCGATGGGGATGGCCCGAGCGGTGCGTCCATTCCGTCCCTGGGTGTCAGTCGCCATGAAGAGGGAGTTCCAGACGGCCTCGGCGGTGGCTTCGATGACCGCCTCGAAGAGGGGAGTCATCGCATTGTTATGCAGTAGTTTAGGGCGGTAAAAGTCGCTGCCCTCATCGATAAGGTTGTCCTTGTTGACGCTCACGGCGATGACATAGTCACCGCTCCCGTTTGAGGCGACTCCTCCGGTCTTGGCAATGCCCATCATTGCCCTTTTGGCAAGCCGTTCTAGATTCCGGGCGTCAAGAGGGGCGTCCGTCAGGACGACCATCATGCAGGAGCCGTCGGGATTGGACTGGTAGTATTCCCCGAGTTTTCGCCCTACAGGGGCCCCGTTGATCTCGAGTATTCCTCCATAGTTGCTCTGGACCAGGACACCCACCGTGTAGCCTCCAAGATCCGCGGGCAGCACTCTTGATGAAGTGCCGATCCCGCCTTTCCAGCCGAAGCAGACAGTCCCGGTGCCGGCACCCACGCAGCCTTCCTCCACTGGTCCGCCTTTCGCCTCGGTTATGGCCCGCACCACATCCTCAGAGGTGACGTGGCGGCCTCGGATGTCATTCAACTGGCCGTCGTTAGTCTCACCGACCACGGCGTTGATACTACCGACATCCTCATTCCCTTTTTGGCTGAGAGTGTAGGTCAGCACCCCCTCGATGCCCTGAGCCACTGACAAGGTGTTGGTCAGCACGATCGGTGTCTCAATGTTCCCAAGTTCCTGAACCTGAGTCACTCCAGCCAGTTTCCCGAAGCCGTTGCCGACAAATATGGCGGCGGGACATTTCTCTCTGAAAAGGTTGCCCTCATGGGGGACAATGGCCGTCACCCCGGTCCGGACATTATCGCCCTTGACAATAGTGACTTGGCCGACCTTGACTCCCGGCACATCCGTTATGGCATTCAGAGGGCCGGGCTTGAATATTCCCGGCTCAATACCGAAGTCCCTGATCCTGCCCCGACCAGAGGTTTGGGCAAAGGCTCCGGTGCTGATGACTACAAGCGCCAAGGCTGTGAGGAGTAGGGTCTTATAATGATTCTTTTTCATCATTGATTACTGCTTTTTACTGATTGTCAACGGGTTCCATTTAGTGTTCCACCTTCCCCATGAGGAATTGCCGTTCTCGTCCAGGCCATAGGCGTAGCCGATGAACTGCTTTTTATTTATGTCGATATGGCCCCGGCTGTCACCGCTGATGCCGATGTTGTGGAGCCCAGCGCCTAGACTTCCGTTCAGAGTCTTCCACTTTTCGAAGGTGCGTCCATCCTTCGAGGTCCAGATCTGGATGAAGGAGGAACGGCTCATCCTGTTGGCCGTGTGGACCGCTATGAACATCTCCATGTCGTCGAAGTATTTCACGTCGCAATGGTCCGCGGCTGTCATACCCTGTTTGTTGACGGCTGTCCCGAAGTGGTTCAGTTTGGAAGGCCACAAAGGATCATCCGCAGGGGCTGTGGCTACTCTGGTGGTTGGTCCGCCCTCATCCCAAGTGTAGTAAAGATAGAGAGTTCCGTTGAGGACGACCATGCTTGGTTCACCGACACCCCATTTCTCCTTGGCGCCGGTGTAAGTCACTATCGGCTCGACCTTGTCTCCGCCCCAGCCGCTTCCGTTCCATTTCTCCCATGTGCCCTTGGGGGATTTGCCTCTGGCCATATAGAGGTGATTCTCAAGGCCTCCGGTGTGCTCGGTCGAAGTGTAGCCGAGATAGTAATAGTCCCCGATCTTTATGACTCCGGGGTCGCAGCAGGAAAGCTCGTCCCTTGTCCCCTTGGTCGGTTTCAGGACCATCTCCTCCTCGGTCCAGGTCTTGCCTCCGTCGTTGCTGTGCTGGTAAGATATTTGGTCCCAATAACTTCCGGACACTCCGGCTGTGCTTTCCCGGTTGAGGATAACCTGCGGCGCTCCTGTAGCGGCAGATCCATTCTGGAAGGCCTGCAGGTCCATCCCTTCGGCGTTGGCGGCTTCTTTGTAATACCAGACTCCCGCGTTGCTGGAGCCTTTGCTGAGAATCAGCAGATAGCGACCGGAGTCGAATTTCGTACCGTCCTCCTTGGCGATCTGGTTCCATGCGTTGTCTTGCATGGCCTTGACTTCCCTCGTCGCCACCGGGGTTTCAGCTATAGTCTGTGAATAGCTTGAGTTCCAGACGAATATGCTCATCGTCATGCTTTCCGTCCCGTTTGTGCTCCATGTGGGGCAGCATGCCTCCAGGCTATGGAAAGGCTCTTTTGCCGTGAAAGCGAGTCCGACCTCCACCGACGACAGGTTTATCGGAATCTTGGTCTCTTCCACTTCCTTGTACAACTGCCCACCCGCATCTGCGGCGAAAGTGCTGCCGGAAGCGGCGAACCATGCGTCGATCGAGCCGTCGTCATTGATTATGATTGAAGGACCATAGCGGTACGTGCCTGCTTTGTAGATGTCCCAGCCGGCATCGGCGGTGATGGAATACTCCACAGGCTTTTCTTCTTTGCCTGGGGTTTCCTTTCCCGGGGTCGGGTTATCCGTCTGTTTTCCGTCGCCTCCGCCTCCGCCTCCGCAGGCGCAGAGGCAGGCTCCGATGGCTATTGTCAGTAAAATCCGATGCGGAAAGCTCATGATCGTTATTTTCCCAAATTTAAGAATATGTTTTGAAAAATGTTATATTAGCGAAAACTATACGAAATGCTGAAGACTCTAACCTTATTACATTCCAACGACTTACATGGAGATTTCCTCGCTGAGCAGGTTGACGAGAAGTTGACCGGCGGAGTATCGATGCTTTCCGGCTACATCTCCAAGACCCGAAAAGAGGAAAAGAACGTGCTGTACGCCATCTCCGGTGACATGTTCAAAGGATCTTTGATCGACCAGGAATACAAAGGGATCTCCACAATCGAGATCATGAACCTTCTGGCTCCTGATGTGGTCACCCTGGGCAACCACGAGGTTGACTATGGCCTCGCCCATCTCCTTTTCCTGGAGAAGTGTGCCAAGTTCCCGATCATCAACGCCAACATGTTCTTGACCAGCAACAATGTCCGGTTGTTTAATTCCCACAGGATCATCGAGATTGACGGAATGAAGATCATGTTCATCGGCATCCTGACCGAAGATGTGCTGGAATACACTCGTAATGAGAAGTTAATCAGCACGTTAGTCGGAATCAAAGATGCGGCTGAGGAAGTGGGTCGGATCTGCATGGCGTACCAGACAGTCGATATTGACTTGACTGTTCTGCTGACTCACATCGGCTTTGAGAATGACCAGAAGCTGGCCGCCCAGCTGGATCCTGACTGGGGAGTGGACATAATCATCGGCGGCCATTCGCACACCTTGATTGATGAGCCGGCGGTCGTGGCCGGCATCCCTATAGTCCAGGCTGCTGTCGGAACCGACCAGATCGGCCGTTTTGACCTGGTTATCGACACCGACACGAATTCCGTCGCTTCCTACACCTGGAAGCTTATTCCCATTAACTCAGACAACTGCCCTCGGGACCTCGAGCTGGAAGAGTTGGTCAACAACTACAAGACTATCACAGACGCTGTGTATGAGCAGGTTCTGACTCGTCTTGACGGAGTGTACACCCAGACCCGCAGGAACAGGGAGTCCATGCTCGGCCATCTTTTCACGGATATAATCAAAGATGGAACCGGAGTGGACATCGTTTTCGATTCCAGTGGAGCGATCCGTGGCCGGGAGCTTGGGGAGGTGGTCACGAAAGGTGACTTACGGAAGGTCTATCCTTATGACAATAAGGTAGTTGAGTTCAAGATCACAGGCAAGCAGCTCCGTGAGGCTTTGCTGTGGATGTTCCGTGACGAGTCCATCGACGCTCCCGACGATGGGGGAGAGTTCTATCATCTGTCGAGGGGTGTCAAGGTTGTCTATATTCAGAAAGAGCACCGGATCGCGACGCTTGAGGTCAATGGACGGAGCGTTCAGGATGACGACATGTTCAAGATCGCTATGGGCGACTTCCATTACGCGAACATCGAGAACTTCCTCCATCTCAAGAAGAAGGACATCCAGGCGAACGGCCCTGTCAAGACTCTTTCCTCTTCGGGATATGTGATTATCGAGGAGCGGATGAGCGGCGTCCCTCTTGTCCGGGTGGACAAGGAACCGAGAATAATTATAGTTTAG
>OMQO01000064.1 GCA_900313275.1 uncultured Bacteroidales bacterium | reverse complement strand
CCATCTTGACATCGGATGTGAGATAGAGATTTCCAACAACTTTATCGCGGAGGGATTCCTTGTCAATCCTTGCGTCGGTATCCGCTGGGCATTCTGATTTCTTGAACCAACACTCTGACTATAAATAACACTATCATGGCTGAAACCAAAACCGCAGCCCCTGAGAAGAAAGGCTGGCTGACCAAATTGTTCGGTTTTGACGCTTCCAAGATGAAGGTTTCCACTGAGATCATGGCCGGAATCACCACATTCCTCGCCATGTCCTACATCTTGGCCGTCAACCCCTCCATTCTGGCTGACACCGGAATGGACAAGAACGCGCTGTTCACCACCACGGCGATCGCTTCCATCATCGCCACCCTCGTGATGGCTCTCTACGCCAAGCTCCCGTTCGCGCTCGCACCTGGAATGGGACTGAACGCGTTCTTCTGCTATTCAGTCTGCCTCGGGATGGGCTATTCCTGGCAGTTCGCTCTCACCGCTGTCTTGATTGAGGGATTCATATTCGTGATCTTGACTCTGACGAATGTCCGGGAGGCTATAGTGAACGCCTTGCCGATGTCGATGCGTAAGGCGATCGGTGCCGGTATCGGTCTGTTCATTGCCTTGATCGGCCTCAAAGGCGGAGGCATAGTCGTTGAGAACCCTGCTACCCTTGTCGATCTCGGCACCCTCACAAGCGGCCCTGGCCTGCTCTCGGTTATTGGCTTGATAATCACCGGAATCATGGTGATCCTCAATGTCCCCGGGGCTCTCTTGATCGGCATCATCGTCACCGCTCTGATCGGCATCCCGATGGGTATCACAAAGTTCGGTGGTTTCATGTCAACTCCTCCGAGCATAGCCCCGATCTTCTGCAAGTTCGACTTCAGCCAGGTATTCAGCCTTGACATGCTGGTCGTTGTGTTCACCTTCCTTTTCGTGGACATGTTCGACACCATCGGCACCCTTGTAGGAGTGACCACCAAAGCTGACATGGTTGATGAGAAGGGCAAGCCCATCCGTCTGAACCAGGCGTTCCTCGCCGACGCTGTCGGCACCATGGCTGGCGCCGCTCTCGGAACCAGCACGGTGACCACTTATGTGGAGAGCGCCACCGGAGTCGCGCAAGGAGGTCGTAGCGGTCTTACCTCCGCCGCGACTGCCGCATGCTTTATCCTGGCTCTTTTCTTCGCTCCTGTCTTCACTGCGATTCCCGGATCGGCTGTCTGCCCGGCCCTTGTGATAGTGGGGCTTTTCATGCTCAGCCCGATCAAGGACATCCCGCTCGAGGATTTCTCGGAGTCGATTCCGGCCTACCTGACCATGATCCTGATGCCTATGACATATTCCATTTCCCATGGAATTCTCATCGGCTTGATAGCCTATGTGGTTCTGAATCTTTGCACTGGCAAAACAAAGAAAGTAAGCTGGTTCATGATCGTTCTCTCAATATTGTTCGTGCTCAAGTACATATTCTTGTAAGTTCTTGAATATAAAAGAATTAACAACATCGTTACTTGGTTGTTGATAACTTTAACAATTAATTTGAGGGAGAGGGCGATTTATCTGCTATATTTGCCATGAAATGTTCGGACTGCTCGTCAGTCCGAACCTCTTTCAACCCCCGAGCATGCTGATAACTGAAAAATCACGCAACACACAATATATATATGGATGTAACAGTACGCAAGACCAACGGTTCGTTTGAAGAGTACGACAAGGTCAAATTGATGAGTGGGATCCGAGAGGCCTATAAGACGGCCGGAGAGGAGTGTCCTGAGGCAGTGGTGGTATCGATCGCCGAGAATCTCTACATTTACGACAAGATCACAAGCCGGGAGATCCGTCGTCAGGTTGAGGAGAGCCTCATGTCCATCAACAAGAAGGTCGCCATCGCCTACATCGAGAAATTCGATGCTGGACTCGACCTTCGAAAGAAGAGGGACTTCATCAAAGACTATATCGCCGCCTCAAACGCCGCGACAGGATCCAAGTTCGACGCCAACGCCAATGTGACCCGCAAGAACATAGTGACGCTTGGCCAGGAGCTTTACAAAGAGAATAACATCAAGCAGAATCGCTACATTATGAAGGACAAGATCAAGTCCATGTACGGACGCGGCCTCGCGAACCAGTACATCAAGGATCTTGAGAGCCATGTCCTTTACAAGCACGATGAGAGCGGCACCCCCGGGTACCCTTACTGCGTGGCGATCACGATGTATCCTTTCCTTGTCGATGGTCTTCGCAACCTGGGTGGCGTGTCCATAGCCCCGACCGACCTCAAGTCCTTCTGCGGAGAGTTCATCAACCTCGTGTATTCCATCTCATCCCAGTTCATGGGTGCGGTGGCGACTCCCGAGTTCCTGATGTACTTGGACTATTTCATCCGCAAGGACTACGGCGACGATTACATCGAGCATCTTGAGGATGTTGTCGAGATGAACGTCAAGAAGAGAACCCTTGTCAAGGTTATCGACAACTATTTCCAGCAGGTGGTGCATTCTATGAATATGCCTGCCGGCAACCGCGGCTATCAGACCGTGTTCTGGAACATCAGTTACTTTGACGAGCCGTATTTCCGTGGCGTTTTCGGCGATTTCCGCTTCCCTGACGGCAGCGCTCCCAGGTGGGAGACGCTCTCCTGGCTTCAGAAGCATTTCATGAACTGGTTCAACGAGGAAAGGAACCACTACATCCTTACTTTCCCCGTTGAGACAATGGCGCTTCTGACCGACGGGGCGGACGATTTCGCGGATCCCGAGTATGCCGATTTCACGGCTGAGATGTGGTCCAAGGGCCATAGCTTCTTCTGCTACCTGTCCGACAGCCCGGACAGCCTGGCAAGTTGCTGCCGTCTGCGCAATTCTCTCAACGACCTCGACAAGTCTGACTCTTCCCACAACCACACAACCCACCAGTATTCGATGGGAACAGCCTCTGTGTCAACTGGTTCCAAGTCTGTTATGACAATCAATCTCAACAGACTCATCCAGAACGCCACACGTCGCTACTTCCTCGAGAAGAAGGGTGTTATGATTGATGGTGGCAAGGCTCTGAGTCGTGAGGATTACGACAAGAATCAGCTCTACGACTACATCCGTGAAGCTGTGGCAGAGGAGACGGAGAAGGTCCACAAGTACCAGAACGCGTTCAACGAGATCATCAAGGACTTCCTGAAGGCCAAGATGTTGGATGTGTATCAGGCCGGCTTCATCGACATGAAGCGCCAGTACCTGACCATCGGTGTCAACGGTTTGACCGACGCGGCCGAGTTCCTCGGTCTCAAGATCAGCCCGAACCCTGAGTACAATGAGTTTGTGGACGCTATCCTCGAGACCATCAACAGGTGCAACAGGAAGGACAGGACCTCCGACGCCATGTTCAACACTGAGTTCGTCCCTGGAGAGAACCTCTCCGGAAAGAACTACAAGTGGGACCAGAAGGATGGTTACTATGTGTCTCCCAAGCACAACATGTACAGCTCGTACTTCTACAATCCTGAGGATGACACGCTTTCGATGATCGACAAGTTCAAGCTCCACGGCAATGACTATGTCAAGCATCTTGATGGTGGCTCGGCCCTCCACATGAACGTGGCTGAGCATCTGTCGAAGGATCAGTACAGGCAGCTTCTGAAGACGGCGGCCCACTACGGCACCAACTACTTCACATTCAACTGCCGCAACACTGTCTGCAACGATTGCGGGTACATCAGCAAGGACACCCTTGAGGTTTGCCCGAAGTGCGGGAGCCACAATCTTGATTACCTGACGCGCGTGATCGGTTACCTGAAGAGGGTTTCCTCTTTCAGCGAGATGCGTCAGGAAGAGGCGAGGCATCGCTTTTACATCCACGAGGGAGCCAGGGAGACTGTCAAGGCCTCGGCTCCGGTCTACGTCGAGAAGACGAAGATATGATTAAATATGTCCCCCAGATGACCTCGGTGGTCATCGAGGAGATACCTGACAGGGTTACCTTGGCAGTTGACATCAGCAACTGCCAAGGTAATTGCGTCGGGTGCCATTCTCCTTTCTTGAAGGAAGACATCGGAGAGGAGCTGACTGCGGAGGTCATCGATAAGCTTGTCTCCGATAACTTTGGTGTCGATTGTTTTTTGTTCCTTGGTGAAGGGAATGATCCTGAGGCGTTGATCGCTTTGGCGGATCATGTCAGGGAACTTGGGTTGGCTCCGGCTCTCTATTCGGGACGGCGGGATGTCGAGAGGGCGTTTTACATGACTTTCGATTACGTCAAGGTAGGCCCTTACATGGAACATTTCGGCCCGCTCAATTCGCCTACCACCAACCAGCGTCTCTACAAGGTGACTCACGACACTTCCTCCAAGCCTGATTATCGTCTCACTGACATCACCTCCCGTTTTTGGCATAAGGGCATTGACCCGAATGCCAAGTGAGAGATTGGCTTTTCGGAAATAGTTGATAATCAGTATGTTTTATCCGCCTTACGAGAGTTTTTTCGGGGGCGGAAATTTGGAGATATTCCTGAATCCGTAGTAACTTTGCATTGTGAAAATGTGTATAATTGTAGAGCCATGAAGAATATGTTCAGATGTGCGGTGGTGGCCGTTGTGGCCATGATTGCCGCGGTGTCATGCGGAAGCAACGGGAAGGCCCTGCTCCCTAATGTCAGTGGAAAAGCGGGGGAGGTGATAGTGGTGATCGACCGGGAGGGTTGGGAAGGCAACCTCGGCAATGAGGTCAGAGGACTCCTTGCCAGGGACTGCGAGTTCCTGCCCCAGCGGGAGCCTCTGTATTCCCTTGTCAACTTGGCTCCAGGTTCCTTCAACGACATGTTCAAGTATCACAGGAACATCGTGATATTCAACGTTGATACCACGGTTCAAAAGCAGGGAGTCATCTACAGGACCAATGTCTGGGCGAAGCCGCAATGCGTCATCCAGGTCAACGCTGCCACTGCTGATTCGGCCATAGTGGTGCTGCGGAATGATGGTGAGAACATCGCTGGAGCTATTGAGCAGGCTGAGCGCAACAGGGTCATAGCCAATACCTTGCTTTATGAGGAAGGGAGGCTGGCCGAGGTTGTTGACCAGATGATAGGCGGGAAGGTGCATTTCCCGATGGGGTACAACCTCAAGAAGGTGGCCGAAGATTTCATCTGGATCGCAGATGAGAAGCAGTACACCACCCAGGGAGTATTCATCTACAAATATCCCGCTACCGAGGATCAGCCATTTACCGAGGAGCGCATAATAGCTCATCGGGACGCTTTCTTGAAGAAATATGTCCCCGGCATGTTTGACAACACCTACATGATCACCAGCCAGTTCATCACTCCCGGCGTCAAGTTCTTGAAATACCACAACATGGACTTCGCTGAGACTCGTGGCCTCTGGGAGGTTTACAATGACTTCATGGGCGGTCCCTTCGTGTCTCATTCTTTTTACAGCAAGGACGGAAAAGACATCATCGTTCTCGAGGCATGGGTCTATGCCGCCAAGTACGATAAGCGTCAGTACCTGAGGCAGGTGGAGTCCCTTCTGTATTCATTTGAGTGGGATAAGGAAGAAGGAGAGTGAAAATAAGGGCTTTTGGCTTTAATTTTATTTTGAAGGCTCGAAAATAATCTCTATATTTGCAACCCAATTTGGCATAGAGTGCCCGATTGAGCCTAATGGTGGGTTCGTATAACGGTTAGTACTCGGGATTTTCATTCCCGCAATAGGAGTTCGATTCTCCTACCCACTACCAAAAATATTAAAAAATAAAACAATGGCAAATCACGCATCAGCAAAGAAAGCCTATCGTCAGAGCGAAAGGCGCAGACTGCATAATAAGTATTATGCGAAGTCGACGCGGAACGCGATCCGCGCTATCAGGAACACTACAGACAAGAAGACCGCTGAGGAGGGAGCTCCGAAGGTGTACGCTATGATCGACAAACTCGCGAAGATCGGTGTCATACACAAGAACAAGGCTTCCAACCTCAAGAGCGGCATCGCTGTCTACATCAACAAGCTCTCCTAAGGAGCAATCGGGATGTAGCGCAGTTGGCTAGCGCACTACGTTCGGGACGTAGGGGTCGTCCGTTCGAGTCGGATCATCCCGACCACCTAAGGGCAGTCAGAGCAATCTGGCTGCTTTTTTATATGCTCCATTCAACTCTGCTCAAGTATCGCTTGATATTGTGCTTACGGTCTCCCTCCTACACCCCTCAGTTTCCGATAAGACGGGCCACTTAACCACCTTTCAGAAAAAATCCGTATCTTTAAACGATTTTTTCTGGCCTAATGGGTAAAAAGGTATTAATTAGCAAAGAGGGGCTGCGGCAGGCGTTGGGGCTGAAGGGCCTGGTGGGGAAGTGTGTGGCCGGAGTCCTGTATGGAATCTTGGGAATCGGGAAACTTAATAAAGTCTATCCTTATGTCGCCGATCTCCAAGGTCCTGAATTCTCAGAGGAAGTCCTGAGAAGATTCGGAATCTCGTATGAGGTCCCGGAGGAGCAATTGGCGAATATCCCTTCCGAAGGCGGTTTCCTGACTGTTTCCAATCACCCTTTCGGAGGAGCTGACGGACTGATACTCAATGCGATAATCAATCCGCGAAGGAGTGATTTCAAGATATTGACCACTTTCCTTCTGGCTAAGGTAGCCAACCTGACGAAGTGGTTCATCCCTGTGGACAATTTCTCGAAGGGAGGAACGAAAAGCATCACCGGGATACGGACGGCTCTCAGCCATATCTCTTCTGGAGGTGCCCTTGGGTTGTTCCCTACCGGTGAAGTGTCAACCTACCAGAAGAAGGGAAGGAGGACGGCTCTTGGGCCGTCGGCCCTTCGACAAGCTCAGGGACCGCTCAAGGGAGGGGTAATTGAAGACAAGCCCTGGCCGGAGAATATCACCAAGCTGATAAAAAACTCCGGGCTGCCTGTCATTCCGATCTATTTCGATGGGACCAATTCAAGGATATTCCATATTCTCGGGAAGATCCATCCAAGACTCAGGACCGTCCGGCTGGTCCGTGAGCTGACCTGCAAGAACGGGACCCTCGTCAAGGTGCGCATCGGCAAGCCGATTCCCGCATCCGAGATTGCCGAAATGGACATTCCTGCCCTTGGAGAATATCTTCGTAATCGAACTTATGCCCTTGAGGCTCAATGTGTTCCCTCTGATAATAACAATACGGCACAGGCGATGTCTCCTATTGCCGAGCCTGTGGATCCGGAACTGGTACGGGCCCAGATGTCCAGGCTTGAGGACAAATGTTTATTCCAAGCCGGGGACTATAAAGGGTTCCTTATCGATGCCTCGGACGCTCCGGATGCCATGCGGGAGCTTTACCGCTTGAGGGAAGAGACATTCCGCGCGGTGGGTGAAGGAACCGGCAAACCGCTTGACACTGATTCATTTGACGGGCATTACAAGCATCTGATCTTGTGGAATATTCCTAATGGAGAAATTGTCGGGGCATACCGGGTCGGGTTCGGCTCGAGAATTATCCCGAGCTATGGGAAAAAGGGATTGTACACGGCTAGTTTGTTGAGATTCGGTCCGGGATCGGATAATATTCTTTCCCACGGCATGGAATTGGGCAGGTCCTTTGTGGCCCTGAAGTACCAGCGCGAGGTGCTACCTCTGAAATTAATGCTTTCCGGTCTTGCGGTAGCTATGGCGACAGATCCCGAGTCGTTCTACTGCGTCGGGACCGTGAGCATCAGCGATGCCCTTCCGGACTTCTACAAGAGTCTGGCTATCTATTTCTTAGAGAGAGACTTCCGTCTGCCCGACGCAGACAGTTTCGCCACCGCTCCGAATCCTTTCCATCCTGATTTCCTGAGAGTCAATCCCGAAGCTCTTTTGGCTAGGATCCCTAAGGGAGACATTGATTCTTTCGACAGGCTTCTCGGAACTATTTCGGATGGCAAGTACAGGCTTCCGGTGCTGTTGAGGAAATATTTCAGCTGTGGGGCGAAAGTGGCATGTTTCAATGTGGATCCTTCGTTCAATAACAGTCTGGACGGGATGATTGTCCTGAATAAGAATGACTTCCCTGTGCCCATGATGCGTTCCCTAACGCGTCCTTTCCAGAAAGAAACGGCTGAAATGGTTCTCCTCCATTTCTATGGGACTCCTAATCCCGAATAGGCATGGACAGTCCTGTATGGGTATATCTGTTAGGACTGGCCGGAATGGGCATTTATGGCCTCCGGATCCTGATCCAGTGGTACATGTCGGAGAAATCCAAGAGAGTGGAGTCTCCGGGAATATACTGGGTCCTGAGCAGCCTGGGCGCCGTCATCCTGTACATCTACGGCTGGCTCCGGAAGGATTTTTCCATCCTGTTCGGGGAGAGCGTGGGCTACTACATCTACATGTGGAATATCAGCATCCTCGGCCTTTACAAGAAAGTTCCCCGTTTTGTGATAGTGCTTCAGGCGCTTTTCCCGTTGGTGATTTTAGCGCTGATAGTCAGGGATTTACCAACTTTCACCGAGACCTTCATCCACAATGAATATGTGCCGATGAAGCTCCTTGTTTTCGGCGTGCTGGGTCAGGCGGTATATGAGCTCCGCTCTGTCTATCAACTTGTCTATAGCTACCGGCGCAAGGCGTCCATCCTTCCCACCGGCCATTGGGTGATGGCTGTCATCGGGTCGGTCATGATAATAATCTACGGTCTGATCCGCCATGACTGGGTTCTTGCGATAGGCCAGTTCTCTATAGTCTTTTCTTTCCGCAACCTGATGATCTCAATCGCTTCATCGAAAAGAATGAAAAAGGTCACTAAATTGCTGATGGTGAGGCCGGTATGCTTCGGCTTCAATGAGCAGACGGCGTCCAGTAACGTCTTCCAACACCGTTCTTCGCAGGAAGATGTACAGAAATATGCCCTTGAAGAGTTCGACGGGATGGTCAGCCTTCTCAAAGACCACAATATCCCTGTGGTGGTTGTGGAGGACACTCCGGAGCCTCAGACTCCTGACTCGATATTCCCGAACAATTGGTTCTCCACCCACGCCGACGGGACTCTTGTCCTTTATCCGATGTTCGCTCCAAACCGTCGCTTGGAGCGTGATCCGGCAATCATCAGGACGATTATGGGTGCCGCTGGAACAAAGAGGATCCTTGATCTGTCGGATTGGGAGGACAAAGGCAAGTTCCTCGAGAGTACAGGAAGTATGGTCTTTGACCGGAAGGGGAGGGTCGCCTACGCGTGCCGTTCTCCACGTACCTCTGAGGTGGTATTGGACGATTTCTGCCGTAAGATGGGCTACAACGCCATTTTATTTGATGCGGTTGACCGTGGGGGAAATCCTATCTACCACACCAATGTGGTGATGTCGATAGGGGAGAAATTCGCCATCTTGTGCGAGGATGTGATCATTTCTCCACCTGAGCTGAAGGTCATCGAATCGAACTTGTCGGCTTCCGGCAGGACGATAGTGCGTATCACATCTGAGCAGATGCGCCAATATGCAGGTAATGTACTGGAAGTCAGGAATATATTTGAGGAACCCTTCATCGTGATGTCTCAGACCGCTAAGGATAGCCTGACTCCTGAACAGCTGGAGACTTTGGGCGGTTTCGGACAGATTCTTACTGTCCAAATCCCTCACATAGAGGAAGTTGGCGGTGGCTCGGCCAGGTGTATGATGGCAGAGATTATTTGCTGTTGATGTGCAGCACCAAGTATTCTGATCGGGTGCCGATGCGGATTTTGGCGCCCCAAATCCCGAGTCCGGAACTTATGTAGTAGTGGGTGTCGCCCTTCTGTAGATGCCCCCAGGATTTCTCGTACAGGGCGTCTGTGACCCAGGAGATTGGCCAGACTTGGCCCCGGTGGGTGTGACCGCTGAACTGGAAGTCAACCCCAGCTTCTTCGGCTTCCTCCAGGTGGTATGGCTGATGGTCCAGCAGAATTGTGAAGGGAACCGGTGGAAAGCCTGCTCCTGGCGAGCCTTTACCCGGATAGGGCGCGGAGCGTAGCGAGACAGGAGCAGGGCTTTCCACTGCGCTACTGTCTCTTTGCGGCAGGATCTCCCAAAGCGCCGGGCGACAAGGATCAGTCCGGTCGTTTCGTCCGACGATCCTGACCCCGAGAGTGTCTATGAAACTGTCCTGCAGAAGCCCGATTCCAGCCTCCTTGAAAAATGACTTGGAATAGTCCAACCCGCTATAATACTCGTGATTTCCCAAGATGCTCCAAATCGGAGCCTTAAGTCGCTTGAACTCAGCGGAATAGTTGTCCCTCAGCACCGGCCTCAGACTTCTGTCAACGATGTCCCCACCAATCAG
>OMQO01000173.1 GCA_900313275.1 uncultured Bacteroidales bacterium | reverse complement strand
CAAGCGTTATCTTGGAAGCGACACGGGTGAGATCAGCGTCCACAGTCTGCTGTTTGGCAGCGGCCGTCAATCTGAAAGGAACCACCTCCGAAGCCATCACAAACTTGTCCTGCGCCTGGAACCTGCCGTTGGAGCCAACCACGTCGAATGTGGTGGTCAGAGGCAACACCTTCAGCGCTCCAAGGGTAAGGCCATCAGTGACAGTAGTGCTTCCTTCGGTATGCTGGATACCGTTTGTAGCATCATGCGAATACTCATCCGGAAGGTTCGCGATAACATAAACATAACCGGAACAAGCGTTGGAGACAACATGGCTTTGCATGTTAATCGACTTGACCGTAAAGGACTCAGTGACGTTATCCTTGTCAGTGAAAGTCTCGCGTCCGTGTTCGATAGCGGTTGCTGTTCCAGCGTTAGAACTGAAGACGAACCAGTCGATGTGGGTGATCTTGTTCTCGTTGTAGGTTTCCTCACCAGCTTGGGTGGCCCTGGTCAAAGGTGCGGTACAAGAGACAGAAAGGTCGATCCTGGCCTCCCCACCCTGCGGTTCCATCCCTTCCTCAAGCGGCTGGGCACATGAATAAGCCATTGCTGCCGCACAGATCGCAAACGTTAGATATATAAATGTCTTTTTCATATTCACCGTTGATTTTTCTAGTTGGAACTCGGCAGTGTGAAACGCCAATAGCTGTAACGGCCGTCCCCATGGACATCCTGGAATTCAGAATCAGCGCTGTACGGGGTGTCAAATGTCTTTTGGGAACTGACAAAACTCTTGAGAATCATAGCATACGAAACACCGGCTTCCGGATCGAAGTTCTTCGGGAAGATATGAACCTCAACTTCGTTGCCTATGATCTGGCCGATCAAGTCAGTGCTGTATTCGCCCTCACCCACATACACCTTGACATCGAAATGTTCAAGACTTCCCTCGCCGACTGCTTCGGGTATGAGGGTCCAATATCCACCGAGAGGGGCGAAGGGGGTGAACTTCAACACAAAGTGCGGATTAGCGACACTCATGTCCAAAGTCCGGATCTGATAGTATTTATCATACCCATTGTATGCCTCATAATGGTTTTCGGTCTCGGTTTCTCCTTCGATGCTGATATCCCTGATACCGATTTGCTCCTTGAAAGAAGTGGTAGCGTCTTTAACAACCCATTCATTCACATCGCTCTGAATGGTCAGCTGCCACACATCGCCCGGCATAGCCAGACCGTAGATCCGGTGCTTCGAGCAGGCGTTGAACTCAATAGTGTTGCCATTACTATCGCTCAAGGCAAGCTTACGGTGAGCGGTCAATCCGCCGATCTCCACTTCGAAATCAATCGTCATGTCCTTAAGCTGCTGAGGGAGCGCCAGGATTGTGAAGGTGGCGCTCTGATCGGTGGTTATCTTCGTATTGCTACCGAATGTGTACTCAACCTTGCCGTTCGTCGAGCTCAGCGCTGGGCAGTTGTACACAGTCCCTCCATTTGGAGCGATGGTCGCGGAGTAGCTGCCGGAAAGGGCGGTTGAGGTCGAAATCAGAGTGACCTTTTTCAGCGTGATCTCCTGATCCTTGCTCTTGAGTGTCACCTCAAACGCCGTGAAGGCAGGATAGAACTCAAGAGTCACGGATGATTCAGGCTCCACACCATTGACCGCCGCTACCATCGGGGCATTTGTCAAGCCATCCGACGGACTCTGGCTGGCTGAAATAGAGAGCGACGACACGGTCTTGCCAGTGCCGGTTCCCGCCAAAGATGCGGGATACACCGCCCAGAACCCGCAAGCGGACTCGACTCCGTTCCATGTGAGACCATTGGAACCGGCATTCTGAACCTTTGCCTGGCTTCTGGTAGGATCGCCATTCTTAATGTTGACATCAGACACCTTGTAGTCCGAATAATTGGCGGCGGAAGGTGTCTTGGCGCCATCGCTCCAAATGCGTAGCTGGTCACCACTGACCCAATTGATCCGCTCCCATGTGAGAAGACCATCAGAGTTGGTGGTTCCCTCGCCACTATACTCGGCCCTAGTCCCGGGACCGGCGACAGATGAGGCCACGAAACGGATCTCTCCGCCACGGCCGAATTCCTTCTGGCATCCCGCCAGAAGAGTGAGACCTCCTATCAGGGAGGCTATTAGCATGATCTTTTTCATTTTCCTCCCTGATTACTCTGATGTCCACTCATGATTAAACTCGCTTCCCTCGAAGTTGTGGTTCTCCACCTTCTGCCCAGTCGTCTCGACAGTCACTTCCGTGTCCACTATCGAGGTGAGAAGAACCGTCGATGGATCCAAGCGCAACTCGCCCAATATCACAGGGCTCTCGAATCTCTGTTTGGTTTTCATCATAATTAAACTATTACTTACTTTCTTATCTTATTTTCTGTCAATAATCTCCAGCCAACTCCTCGGGACCTGTGCCTTGGCGTAGCAGCAGTCCAACAGGCCCACTACAACATAGAACCGACCCCTCAACTCCAACACCCTTCCTTCAACATTCCTCAGGGCGCCTTTCGTCACCCTCACCCACGCTCCGAGCGATAGAGGCTCGTCAACAAGCCCGCCCTCGTCCAAATCCAGGTCAAGCACCCTCTGGAAGTCTTCCATCTGCTTGTCAGGCACGACAAGAAGCGTCTTTGTGGCGCAATCGACGATGTACCTCACTCGGATCATCCCGCTATTCGCCAGATCGCAGGCTTCACTCTTGGTAGTTTTAAGGAACACCAAGTTGGTGATCACCGGACTCTCAATCTCACGGCCACCCTTTCCGGCTCGAGTCCGTACCGGTATGAAGTGCTCGATTCCGAGCGTCTCCAGACGATTGCGGATCCCCAGTTCCTGTCCGTAACGTGTGCGCGCCGCATACCAACTCATCACCTCAGCACCCATCAGAACTTCCTCCCTGTCAATATGCCGAGAAACGTAAGGCCAAGGACCTTCAAGTCAAACAACACCGAGTGGTTGCGCAGGTAATAAAGGTCGAGGTCAAGACGCGTCAGCATCTTCTCCATAGTGTCAGTGTAGCCGTTGTATAGCGTGGCATAGCTCGTAACCCCGGGGCGTATCTGATACAGATAGCGATAGCGGGGATTACGGTCCATGATCATGTCTATATAATACTGCCGTTCGGGACGGTATCCAATGAACGACATGTCTCCCTTGAAAACGTTCCAGAGCTGTGGCAGCTCATCAAGGTGATGCGTACGAAGGAAAGCGCCTACCTTTGTCAGCCTCTCGTCACCTTCACCGGAATAAAGGCTAGGGCCAGAGCCTTCCTCAGCGTCAGGACGCATCGAGCGGAACTTATAGATCCTGAATGTATTACCGTTACGACCCACTCGCTCCTGAGAGTAAATGGCCGGACCGCCGTCCTCCCTCCTCACCGCTATGGCGCAGATAGCCATAAGAGGAGAGAACACTATCAGAAGGATGCCGGACAAAAGCACATCGAACGTCCTCTTGACAACGTGACCGGCGCCGCTCATACCGTCCTCGATCTTCACGGGCACACCCTTGTCTTTCCCTTCGTCCGACAAATGGGCACCCTTCGGGAAAAGGATACCGTCAATCCCCCCAAGACGCCACTGCAGACGCTCCATGTCGGACGCGTCCCCGCAGTACCACACCACGTTGTCGCCGATCATCATGCCTGCCTCCGAAGGATCCGACGACACGAAACCAGCCACCGTAAACAGTCCGGAGGCCGTAGTCGAATCAGCAAGGCTGACTGAGTCGGGACCTGTGCCAAAGATAAGAACGGCACCCTTGCTCGCAAGCTTCATCACGTCGTCCCTATCCCTGAGGAGAGTGGAGACCAAGAGCCTTGAGAATATGACAAGACCTACCGTCATGACAAAGTCGCCAAGCAGCGCAAGCAGGTAAAAGACCATATCGGGAAGTTCCAGCCAACCAATGAGTAAAATGGCAAGAAGGAACGCTTCCTTGACAAGACATGCGCCTGTCAAGCCTATGAGCTGCCGTTTGGAAAAATACCTTATCGAATAGTTCTGCGTCCTGAAAATACGGAAAGCCACAAATGAGGCCACCACAGAAGTTAAAAGCCATTTGAGGACTATGAAGGAGAAACCAGGGATTGGCTCAGCTACCCACCTGACGAGTAGAATCGCCAGAAGGGACGCCAACAACGAGAGAGCCAAGTCCACAAAAAAGACCAGCCCCCTTGCAGGATGCGTTATCTCTGATTTATAATTACTCACAATAATCCCTCCGGCCAAATGGTCGGCTTTAAAGTGCAAATATAATACTTATAATATAAAATTGAGCAAGTCTGAGTTATTTTTTCTTTCGCTCGCGGTTATTTGTTCCTTTTCACATGCTTTTTACTCTTATTTTCACTGGATCTTTAAATAATTTGAGGTTTATTCTAGTATGTTTATTACTACATCGGGAAATAACCTCTTTTATTGCACGCAAATTTTAGAATTATCAATAAAAACCAACTTTTAGGAAACCATATTTCCGGAACTCTTCGGCTATCTTAGGACTAGCGCTGCCATTAAGAAGCAGTTCGC
>OMQO01000065.1 GCA_900313275.1 uncultured Bacteroidales bacterium | reverse complement strand
ACGACCCTGCCGAGCATCGACTCACCAACATTGATGGAAGCGATTCTCTTGGTACGGCGGACGGTCATACCCTCCTTAACCTCGTCAGTCGGGCCGAGAAGAACAGCGCCGACATTGTCCTCCTCCAGGTTCATGACAACACCCATCACGCCGCTCTCAAATTCGAGAAGTTCACCGGCCTCAGCGTTCGTCAGACCATACATTCTGGCCACTCCATCACTGACCTGCAGCACCTTACCGATCTCTTCGAAATGGATGGAGGTGTCAATGTCCTTCAATTGCTGAAGGAGAATCTGCGAGATCTCGCTCGGCCTTATATTATTGTTTTGAGGCATATCAAATGAATATAACTACACAATTCTACGATTCTTTTCCTCGAACTGCCGCCGGATGATATCCAGCTGATGAGAAACAGACGCATCGAGGAGCCGGTCCTCGACCTCAAGGACAAATCCACCAATCAGGGACTCGTCAATCTCTGTCGTGAGAAGGAGCGTTTTCCCAGTCTTCTTCTCAATCAAATCCTTAAGCCTGTCCTCAAGCTTCCCCGCAGCGGAATCCGGTGGGGCAGGAAGCGTCAGTTTTCCCCGGACGATCTTTCTAGACTCATAATACTGATTCTCGAAGCTCTTGAGTACCAATGATATATCTCCTATTCTACCATTCCGGATCAGAAGACTGAAGAACTTACACAATTCCGGGGCGAGAGATCCATCGCCACGCTCAGGATGACAGTTGTCAGAGACAATCGCTTCAAGAAGAGACATTTTCTTGTCAGACGGAACAGAAAAATCAGCTATTGCGCGCCTCAGATCCGGCATAGACTCTAAAGCGTCAAGGATCATGCGAGCCTGGGCGACCACCTCCTCACCGGAGCTCTGTCCTGAGCCGGCGGAAGGGCCGGTCTCATCGACAAGCTTCAGCAAAGCGGTCGCATACCTCGAAGCGATGATCCCCGTGTTCATGACCTAATTCTTTTGTTCCCGGGAAGCCGCCATCTCATCGACAAGTCGCCGCAAAAGCTCATCCCGACCTGAATCCTGATCCAAGTCTTTTCTCAGAACCTTCTCAGCCACAGCGACTGACAGAGCGGCGACCTCTTTACGGACATCCCTCAAGGCACTCTCTTTCTCAGCAGCGATCTGAGTTCTGGCCTTATCCAATATCTTGGAAGCCTCGTCATGAGCCTGGACCTTCGCCTGCTCGATAAGCGCATCCCTTGAAGCGGCCGCCTCTTTCAGGATACGGGCCTGCTCCTTACGGGCCTGCTCAACGAGAGCGTCTTGCTCCGCGGCAAGATTGCGAAGGCTTTCCTCAGCCTCCTTGGCCTTTTTTATCGACTCGTTGATCCGGTCGGCGCGTTTCTGGACAGAGTCTGTGATCATAGGGAATCCCCACTTGGCAAGCACGAAGAAGACGATGCCAAAAATCAGCGTCATCCAGACGAGAAGACCGAAGTCGGGAGTGATGAGTGACATCGCTATTTAGCTATGAGACAGACCACTATGGCGAAAAGACAGGCGCCTTCGATAAGGGCGCTGACGATAATGGCGGTCATTCTGTAATGACCGGCTTGCTCGGGCTGGCGGGCACCGGCCTCAAGAGAAGAACTACCGATCTTACCGATACCGAAAGCGGCGGCGAAAGCAGCCACGGCGGCACCGATAGCCTTTCCGAAAACTCCGAGTGAAACCCCGGCCTGAAGCAAAAACATTAAAGGTGTCATAATTCTATAATATTAATAATTAATCAGTTTCAGTTTTTGGTCTCGACAATCCGATGAAGACCGCCGAAAGCATCGTGAACACATAAGCCTGGATGAATGCCACAAGCAATTCCAAGCAGTCCATAAACACGCCTAGAACGACCGCCACGACGGTCAGCCCGCCGTTCACGGCAGCCCCCATCTTGGCGGTTAAGAATATAACCGCGATCACTCCAAGAATCATGAAATGGCCCGCCAGGATATTGGCGAAAAGCCTGACCATGAGACTGAAAGGCTTCGTGAACATGCCTATGATCTCGATTGCCGGCATAAGCGGGAGCGGAACCTTCAGCCATGTCGGCACATCCGGCCAGAGAATCTCTTTCCAGTAGTGCTTGTTCCCGAATATGTTGACCGTGAAGAAGGTGAACAGAGCCAGAACGAGAGTGACAGCGATATTGCCGGTGATGTTAGCCCCTCCCGGGAAGAAGGGCACAATGCCCATCAAGTTATTTATGAATATGAAGAAAAACGCGGTTAGAAGGTACGGGGAATACTTCCGGTAATCTTCTCCCACACAATCCTTTATGATGTCATCTTCAACCATTGTGACCATCATCTCCATGATTCCGGTCCCTCCGGCAGGGGCTTCCTCCCGGGCGTCATGTTTCCGGTACCAACGGGCGGTACCAAGTACAATGAACAGCAGCAAGGCGCTGTTGATGATCAGTCCCAGAACGTTCTTGGTGATTGAGAAATCCCAAGGGCGTATCTCAGCTCCATCAGGCCCCTTCTCAACAATCTTATTCTCGAACTTTCCGGACCGGGCAATGCTGAAGCCCTGATACTCACCTTCTTCCAAACGCTTGGAGGAAAAGATGTGAGCTCCACCACCTGTCTTGCTGATGACAATGACCGGAAGAGGAATGCTGACATGGTGGCCATTTATAGTCGTGATGTGCCAATCATAAGCGTCCATCACATGGCCATACAAGTACTCGTCCATGTCCAACTCCGGCTCCTGAGCCTGGCTCGAAGCGGCGGTGGTCGAAGACTCCTCCGGCGAGCCTTTACCCGGATAGGGCGCGGAGCGTAGCGAGCCGGAAGAGTCTTCGCCAACGCTTGTTCCACAACCGGCCAGCGCAATGACACATGCGAGAATGAAGAATATGAGACGCTTTCTGACCATCACAATTCGACGCACGCTAGAACATGATTATCAGCGACTTCCACAAAGCCGGAAGAAATGTGCACCCTTCCTTCTTGCCCATAGACAATCTCTCCCTCCACCAGCGACGAGATCAATGGAGCATGGTCCTTCAAGACCACAAAACGCCCAATCGAGCCAGGAAGCTCGACCCTGTCAACCATCTGGTCAACGATCGTCCCTTCGGGAGTGATTATATTCAGTTTGATTGTCATATCTACTTAGCCTGCGCCAGTATCGCCTCACCCTTCTTGATGGCATCCTCCAGCGTCCCCACATTTACGAACGCCTGCTCCGGTAGGTAATCCACCTCGCCATCCAAGATCCGGCGGAATCCATCGATAGTGTCTCCGATGTCCACCATCACTCCTGGCACACCAGTGAATTGCTCCGCGACCGAAAACGGCTGCGAAAGGAACCTCTGCACACGTCGAGCGCGATTGACAGTCAGTTTGTCCTCATCGCTGAGCTCATCCATGCCCAAAATGGCGATAATGTCCTGCAACTCCTTGTTCCTTTGGAGGATTTGCTTAACTCTCTGTGCGGTATCATAATGATCTTTGCCGACAATGTTAGGATCCAAGATTCTCGAAGTCGAATCCAAGGGATCAACTGCAGGGTATATTCCCAACTCGGCGATCTTACGGCTCAAAACAGTAGTCGCGTCCAGATGGGAGAACGTGGTAGCCGGAGCTGGGTCAGTAAGGTCGTCAGCTGGAACGTAAACCGCTTGGACAGAAGTAATTGAGCCATCCTTGGTGGATGTGATCCTCTCCTGCATCTGGCCCATCTCAGTGGCCAAGGTGGGCTGATAACCTACCGCCGAAGGCATTCGTCCGAGAAGGGCAGACACCTCAGAACCAGCCTGAGTGAACCTGAATATGTTATCGATGAAGAACAAGATGTCCCTCGGTCCTTCTCCCGTGTCAGAATCCCTGAAAGACTCCGCAAGTGTCAGACCAGAGAGGGCCACACTCTGGCGAGCACCCGGCGGCTCATTCATCTGACCGAAAACCATAGCGACCTGCGACTTCTCCAACTCATCCTTATCGACCTTAGAGAGGTCCCAGTGTCCTTCTTCCATGCTCTTGAGGAATTCGTCACCGTATTTGATAACCCCTGACTCGATCATCTCACGAAGCAAGTCATTACCTTCCCTCGTACGCTCACCCACACCGGCAAAAATGGAGAACCCGTTATGCTTCTTCGCTATATTGTTGATCAACTCCTTGATCAAGACAGTCTTTCCCACGCCGGCTCCACCAAAGAGACCGATCTTACCACCCTTAAGATATGGTTCAAGCAGATCGATGACCTTGATCCCGGTGTAAAGTACCTCCTGAGAGGTCGCAAGATCCTCAAACTTAGGAGGTTCCCTGTGAATCGGCAGTGAATGATCCTGCGAGAGATCACCGAGGCCATCTATCGCCTCGCCCACGACATTCATAACCCTGCCCCTTATCTGGGCACCCACAGGCATGGAGATAGGAGCGGCTGTAGCGGTGGCGGCCATTCCACGGGTGAGCCCGTCGGTGGAATCCATAGCCACGCATCTAACTGTCTCTTCACCAATGTGTTGCTGAACTTCGACCACAAGCGGAGTCTTTCCAGGACCGCGATCCACATGAAGGGCCTCATGAATACTCGGAAGGGCGCTATTCTCCTGTGAGGGGAAACGCACGTCCACGACCGGCCCGATAATTTGCGAGATATAACCAATATTTGCCATTAAACAAAAATACTCATTATTTCGCAAAAAAGAAAAAAGAGGTCCCAAAATGGAACCTCTTTCGCTCTTAATCAATCAAATCTTACTTCACAAGGCAGACCGCAACACGGTTCTCCTCAGGAGTGTTGAAAGGATTGATGGTGTCACCGAAGTACTCAGTGATGATCCTGTCCTTGCTGATACCGGCATCAACAATGGCCTTGGCGACAATCTCGGACCTCTTCTCGGAGAGGAACTGGTTCCTCTTGGCGGTACCGGTGTCCTTGTCAGCATAACCAGAGATGCGGACCTTGGTCTCAGGATGCTCCTTCATGCAAGCGACGACCTCATCGATCTTAAGCTGCTCGCTGTCGCGGATGTCCCACTTGTTGATCACGAAGAAGATGTTGCGCTGGAGCGACTCGAAAGCGGGCTCGACAATGACAGGCTCAGTGGGCTCAACAACGGGCTTGGTGGGTTCGGGTTCCTTGACAGGTTCCGGAGCCGGTGCCGGAGGAACAATCACGGGAGCCGGTGCGGGCTTGGCCTTGCCGAAGCTGAAGGTCAAACCGGCGAGAGCCTTGATCTGGAAGTCAGCCTTTGAACCCTTCTTTGAGTTGAAGTGGTCGTTGATGAAGCTGGTGTTACCCTCAAGGTTGAGAGCCACAGCGTCAGAAAGCCTGATGTTGAATCCGAGACCGGCCCTGAGAGCAGGTGAAAGGCTGCTGGGATCCCAGAGATAGTTCGTGGCGGGGAAGCTCTTGGCTAAGCCATTAGCCTCGTCGTTGTTGAACGCATAGTTGACACCAACACCACCGAAGATGTAAGGATTGATGGTACGGTCGAATTTGTAGCCTCCGAAGAGGGAAGCGAGGTCGGCCATGAGGTCGACAGCACCTTCGACATAGTTGTACTTGTAAACCCTGGCCTGGCCATCATTGATGGCACCCTTACCCTGCCATGCGTTGGCATTCAGCCTGGCGGCGAAAACCGGCGAGAACTGATAACCGAGCGAAATGGCGCCTGAAGGGGAAATAAGGTCTGTCCAAACGGTCTCACCGATGGTCTCGGCGGCACCACCCTGGAGCTGAAGGAACCAGTACGGATCAAAATCCTTCTTCTGAGCGTTGGCAACAGAAAGCGAAGCGACGAGCGCTACACTTGCGAGAATAGTTATTATACGTTTCATGATGCTAATGAATATAAATTGCGCATTCAATGTTGCTAAATTAGCACTTTTTTTTTAATTGAGCAAGAAACACCCTTTAATTTTCCGTCATATCTCCCTTCACACGTAGAAAGAAGGTGCGAGGGCTGCCGGTCACAGCGAAATAGACCCTGTACTGGAACTTTCCCGGATTCTTGTTGTTTCCCTTGTAAGTGACAACAATTTCCCCTTTCTTACCGGGCTTGACGGGCTTATCAGGGTACACAGCTGAGATGCAATTGCAGCTGACACTCATATCGAGAAACTCAAGAGGAGCATCTCCGACATTAGTGAATGTGAAAACCGTTGTACGCATACTGGCGCTCCTCGGAAAGGTTCCGAGCTGGGCAGTTGTCGAGTCCAGCTGGATCGACGCGCGCTTCGGGGTTCCGTCTTTCCTGACACTCTTTGATCCACAAGACGAGAAGCCGATAATGAACAAGGCGGATATGGTCAACAAAAAGAGATTTCTTACAGACATCATAACGCGAAGATAGGCAAAAAAGAATTGCGGGCAAACAAAAAAGGAGGGGCGCCTTTTGGCGTCCCTCCAATTATAAGGAGTTTAATACTTGCGTACTAGTTGTTGGTGTTAGGACCAATGGTCTTGGCAACATCGATGTAGATCCAGTCGGTGTCGAACCATCCGAAGCCATAGCTGATCTTAGCCTTGATACGGATCTGGAAGTCACCGGTAAGGACAGTCTTGTTGTTCTTGTAGGTCAGGTAACCGTTGATGTCAACAGGCTCGGTCAGGGCCTTGCCCTTCGCATCCACCAGAGTCACAGTCGTACCATCGATAGGATCGGTGATAGAGGTGATCTTAGGATCGGTCTGGGTAAGGATGATCGTACGAGGAACCTTGATCCAGGTGTTAGGATCGTTGAGGTTGCACTCGGCGCCGGCGATATCGAGAACGATATTGAACGGTCCATAGTAATCCCAGAAGAAGGTGTTGTCAGAGAACTTGAGACCACGCCAATCAACAGGATCAAGCAGATCCTCGACCTTGATGTAAGAGCCCTTAGTACCGAAGTTGACAGCGTCGATGAAGCCATCGGCAGCCTTATTGGCAACCTCAAGAGGACGGACGACATTAGCGCGGAAGTGATCCTCACCGTCGAAGGTGACATCAAGCTCGCGGGCATCCTCGCCAAGCTGCTCGGTGCACTGGAAGGCCTTGGCACCAATGAAGGTGTACATCTTGCCAGTGTTGAGGAGAGAATCGGCGGTGGTCACGCCCTTGACCCAATAGAAGGTGTTCCATACGGTGTAAGGATCGGTCACACCAACGGTGATAGGCTTGTTGTCAATGTAAGCTACGAGATCCTCAGTAACCTCATTGCCATCAGCATCCTTAACCTTGACAGGAGTTCCCTTAGCGTCGAGGATAGAAGCGAAGAGGGAGTCGCCGTTGTCGCCAACCCTGAACTTGACAGCCAGGTCGCCGATGGAGGTGATCTTCTTGATGTCCTTGGCGCAGAAGAAGTAGTACACGGAGTCAACAGTAGGAACAAGGAGCTTGCCCTCTTCAGCGGTACCTCTCTCGTAGGTCACGAATGAAGCGTTGATGTCGCTACCGAAGACGCACTTGGTAGGATCAGTCTCACCCTGAGCAGGAGTGTTGACGTTGTACTTGGTGGCCTCGAAGTTGTCAGTCCAGTAGTTCTTGATGTAGTCACCCTTAGCGGAGAGGAGCTCGACCTTCTTGATCGCGTCAGCGACGGTGGCGGTCAGCTTGATGTCCACATAGAGGTTAGGGTTGGAAGTGCTGAAGTAACGGGCGATGATAGCGACCTCGTTGCCGGAGATCTTCCAGAGATCCTGAGCGGTGATCTTCCACTTGATGACATGAGTTCCCTCGACAGGGTCGATGCAGACATCCTCAAGGGTACCGATGGTGTCCTTCTGAGGAGCAAAGGTCAGACCGTCATAGAGAGTGTGGAACTGCTCCTTGTAGAGATTGGTACCATGATAGACAATCTCGTTCATATCCTGGACAGTGGTGTAGAGAGAATCACCGTCGCAAGAGAAGTGGAACACATTCTCACCATCCTGCTTGGCATCCCTTCTAGGGATAAGCTCGAATGTAGGCTGTACGCGATCAGTCTTGTCGATGTAGATCTTGATGTAGGAGACCTTCACAATCTCGCCGTTGAGCATGAGCTTGACACGGACGATAGGGGTACGGCCAACAGAAGCGATACTACCGTCGATGGAGTAAACCCTAGGAGAGAAAACACTACCATCAAGCTTAACGAAATCAGCCTGATCAGTAACGGGCTTTCCAATCTTGTAGTTCTTGACAATCTCATACTCGAAGTAGAGTCCGAACTTGGCCATCTCCTCCTCAGTCATCTCCTCGCAAACAGGCATGTCAATCCTTCGAAGTCCATTATCGAGAGGCACATTGTCGTAGCAACCACGGCAGCCGCTAGGCTTGGTGCAAGCATCACCGTAGTTGAAATAATGGACAGCGGTGATAGTAGCGAGATCGATAGAGCCGTCATACTTAACGACAGTGTCGCAAGTGGCGCGGGCCTTTGCAAGACCAGCCTCATCATTGGTGGTCTGATCAGGAGTCCAAACAGGGACGTCAGGACGATAAGCGTCACCAGCATCGACATTGGCGATACCGATTTCACCCCTTCTGTAGTGCTCGTCGTTGTTAGGGAGACCCGGCTTGCACTTCTCGACAACAGCCTTAGGATCGGCGATGGCGAGATAAGTGACAGTGGTGTTAACGAAGGTCGCATAGTCGGAAGTGTAGGTCTTTCCGTCCTTGGTGACCTGGAGAGCGAACTGGGTCATGTGGTTGGTGCCAGTGACGGGATCAACACCGGCGGGACGGCCAACATAGCCGACACCGACAGTGAGGATACCATCCTCGCAACTCATAAACTCAGCGGTCATAGCGAAGTCCTCGCTGCTCTCAACCCTTGTCAAAACCTTGGTGTCCTTGGTAACGAAAGCATACTCAGCGTTCTCGTCGAAGACGATGTCAGAGTTGACATGATACTGGGCGACAGCTCCGAGATTGTTCATGATGAGATAGCCATGCTCCATCATCCAATTATTCGTGTAATCCTCCTCCTCAGCCTCGGTCTTAAACTCGATCTTGTTGTCCTCGATCTCTTTGTACATGACATCCCAAGCGTCCTTGCCATCAACAGCGACCTCGTCGGCATCATCCCACTTCTCAGACTTGTCATCAAGCTTGGCACCAGCCGCAAGAGCCTGCCTCCAAGCACCGATGGAAGTGATCTCCATACCGTTCACACCATCAACAAGAACCTGAGGGACAAACACGAAGCTGGCTGAGCTACCGTTAAGAGCGATAGGATACTCCTTGTCACCGACCTTGATGATAACTGAGTTGGTCTCAGGATCAAGTTCGACAGTGATGAAGCCCTCGGGAAGGATAGGCTGCTCGGTGTCGGTCACGACCTCCTCGCCATCCTCACCAACAGTGTGGAGGAACCAGGTACCGGTCTCGGCGTTAGGTGTGTAGAAGTCACCAGGCTTCCCATCTTTTCCGTCCTTTCCGTTCTCACCGTTCGTTCCGTTCTCACCGTTCTTTCCGTCTTTTCCGTTGAAAACGTCATAGGTCTTACCATCGGAGGTGGTGAAACGCCATCCACCAGGCTCTCCTGAAAGTGCGCTGACACCAGTGATCACATAACCTGCGTTGATCGAAGTCTGCAGGCCCGAAACAGTCTGCTGAAGAGCGCTGAGCTCAGTCTTGTCAGCCTTCTCGGTCTGTAATTTGTTGATGTCATCATCGTAGTCCGTACAAGATACGGCTACCCCTGCGAAACCCAAAATAAGGGCTCCGGCAAGGAACAGATTTTTGAATTTTTTGTTCATAGTACTAAAACAAAATTGAATAAAGTGTTAAAAACATAATTTCACCTAGTTGTCTTTCTTCTTGCGAATCAATATTTTAAATTAAACAATAAACTCTTGCTACAGACAGTCCACTGATTGGCACGCACAATAAAGCCACCAAAAAAGCTGACTTGTCCCTGCAAAGATAGCATGAATAATTAAATAAACAATACTTTTCAAAGTTTTTTCGTGTTTTCCGACCGCTGGAAGGCCGTTTTTACTCATAAACCTCACTATTCTAAATCCCCTTTTTTGGAAATCTTGCATGAAAACCGCGAAAAAAATTCACTTTTTTCGCGGTTTTCTTCATACCTTATTATATATAAGCTACTTCCGTATTGAAAAAAAAATCTACTGGCAGCATTATTTATCGTTCAACAAAACCATGGCCAGAGAGGTTGAAGAGGATGGTCTTCGCCTCCCCCGTCTCTTTGCATTTGAGAGCCTCATCGATGGTGGCGGCGATCGCATGGCAGGACTCAGGGGCGGGGATGATACCTTCGGTCTGTGCGAACAGGACACCTGCCTTGAAGGAGTCAAGTTGCTCAATGTCAACGGCTTCCATATAACCATCCTTCATCAGCTGGCTCATGATGACACCCGCGCCATGGTACCTCAAACCACCGGCGTGGATCGTGGCGGGCTTGAAAGTGTGTCCCAAGGTGTACATCGGGAGCAGCGGAGTCAGTCCGGACTCGTCTCCGAAGTCATATTCGAACTTACCCCTGGTCAACTTCGGGCAGGAATACGGCTCAGCGGCGATGAAGCGGGTCTTCTTGCCGTCCTGGATGTTGTGGCGCATGAACGGATAGGCGAT
>OMQO01000185.1 GCA_900313275.1 uncultured Bacteroidales bacterium | reverse complement strand
GAGTAAGGAGCCTAAGGACCCGTCGGCCTATCTCAACCGCGGGGCATCCTACCTTTTCCTGAGCGACACCACCAAGGCTCTCGCGGACTACAACAAAGCCATCAAGCTTGACCGCTTCGATCCTGAAGGCTACATCAGAAGGGGCCGTGTCTATGCCCTCCAGAAGAAGTACAAGGAAGACATCTCAGACATGGACCAGGCGATCTCCCTGGACACAACCAACACTTTCGCCTACTTCAACCGGGCGCTGATGCACTACGAGTCCAATGACTTCAACTCCGCCATGGCCGACTTGAACCGCGTTCTCCGAGAGGAGCCGGGCAATGCCTTGACGCTCTACAACAGGAGTCTCATAAGCGCCCAGGTGGGCAATTTTGAGGATGCTCTGGCCGACATGGATCATGTCATCAACATCAACCCGGACAATGTGTTGGCCTACTACAACCGCGCGTCCTACTTCGTCCAGATGGGCCGCTGGGTCGATGCCCTAGACGACTACGACAAGGCCATCGAACTGTATCCGGATTTCGCCAAAGCCTACCTTAACCGATCGTATGTCAAGAATATGCTGGGGCGTCTGAAGTCCTCAAAGCAAGACTATGACATCGCCCAGAAGAAGGTCCGGGAATACCGGGAGAAGACTGCTGGCGAGGGGACCTCTTTCGCTGACACGACCAAGAAATACAGTTCCCTGATCGCACTGGACGCCGACTTCGCCAAAAAGGGATTTGAGAACGAGCTGTTGCAGAACCGTGACATCAACATCCGGCTGCGCCCTTTGTACAAGTTCAGCCTTTCAGCGAGTCGTGACACCAAGACCATCGCGCTCCGGAACAGATATGAGAACCTGTTGATAGACAAGTTCATAGCTGACTCTCCGATCAACATGGCGATCTCCAATTCGGACACTATTCCCAGGCCTCGGTTCGAGCAGGGTATAGATGCCTCGATCTACGGTGACTCCTATCTTGCCGCCGGAGATCCGAAGAGCCTCACAGAGGCCGATAGGCAATTCATCCGAGGTCTTTACAGCGTCCAGTCCAAGCAGTTCTCAACCGCTCTGAGCCAGTTTGACGCCGCAGTGAACTCGGCTCCTGAAGGCAGGTATTCAGAGTACTACAAGGCCTTCTACTATTTGAATAGGGGAGTACTGAGGGCCGAGATGATCGACTTCATCTCCTCGATTGAGAATAACGTCCAGACACTGACTATGGACGATCAGGGCGCCACAAGGGCGAGAGTGCGTGACCAGGTCAGCCGCACCTACGACTATTCAGAGGCCATCGACGACATGCTTTCGGCGGACAAACTCCTTCCCGGAGTGCCTTACATCTATTTCAACCTCGGCAACCTCTATTGCCTGTCTTCCAAGTTCGTGGAGTCTGTTGACAATTACACCAAAGCTATCAGTGTCTTCCCCTACATGGGAGACGCCTTCTATAACCGAGGCCTTGTCCTTATCTATCTGAAAGACAAGGAAAAAGGTTGCATTGACCTGTCACGGGCGGGAGAGCTCGGAGTCAACGATGCCTACAGCGTTATAGCCAAATATTGCGAGGAGGAAAAGAATTGACACTGAAGTTCATGAGCCTCTCAAGCGGGAGCTGCGGCAACTGCTATTTCCTCCACGACGGCAGGTATGGTCTTGTCATTGATGCCGGAGTTAGCCTGCGCCGCTTGAAAAAGATCTTCATGAGCTATGGCTACAACCTCGATTCGTTCCAGGGGATTCTTGTGACCCACGACCATCTTGACCATATCCGCCATCTTGGTTCGTGGTGCAAACATCTCCAGAGGCCTGTTTACGCCACAAAAGTTCTACATAACGCCCTCACATGGCACACCTTTACCCAAGATTGGATCGATCCCTGCAGGCGTGACCTTGACGAAGGGGGTACAATGATTCCGCTCGGTCCGGATGAGGAAAACAACCCTGTCGTCTGGTACTTTATCGTCCCTCATGATGCGGCCCAGACTGTGGGCTACTTCATCCGTTGGCACGGTTGCGGGTTTTTCCTGATGACCGATGCCGGAAGGGTCACTCCTGAGGCTCTTGAATATGCCTCCAAGGCGGACGCGGTTGTGTTCGAGTCGAACTACGACCCCGATATGCTGTTTGGAGGAAGCTATCCTCATGACCTCAAGATGCGTATCTGCAAGGGATATGGCCACCTGTCCAACGATGATTGCGCCGATGCTGTTAAACACTTCTGGCACAAGGGCTTAAAGCATCTGTTCCTGTGTCACCTCAGCGAGAACAACAACACCCCGGCGCTGGCTTTCGAGGCCACATCCCAGGCTCTTCGCTCCATCGACCTGGGAAAGGGACTGACAGCTAAGGATGTCACCGACCTCAGGACGCTTCCAAGAATGACTCCTTCTGGGATATTCGATATTTATGACTATATTTAAGGCCGATTTGAATAATAAACGAACATAATGAGTATCAAGATTTTCGCTGCGGCCGTTGCCGCGCTGGCCCTCTCGGCCACCATGAGCGCCCAAAGCATTTATGACTTCAAGGTCAAGGACATGGCCGGAAAGGAAGTGTCCCTCTCGGACTATAAAGGCAAGGTCCTCCTGATCGTCAACACCGCCACCAAATGTGGCTTCACTCCTCAGTATGAGGAACTTCAGGAAATGTACGACAAGTACAAGGATAAGGGTCTCGTGATCCTTGATTTCCCCTGCAACCAGTTCGGTGAGCAAGCCCCTGGCGACATCGCGTCCATCCATGAGTTCTGCACCTCGAAGTACAACACGACCTTCCCCCAGTTCGACAAGGTTGAGGTCAATGGGGAGAATGAGAGCCCGCTCTTCAAATTCCTGAAGGCCAAGCAAGGCTTCAAAGGTTTCGGCAACGGAAACCAGGCCAAGTTTATGGACGAGATGCTGAAGAAAAAGGATCCTGACTATGCTTCCAAGTCTGACATCAAGTGGAACTTCACCAAGTTCCTGGTGGACTCGAAAGGAGAGGTCGTTGCCCGCTTCGAGCCTACGGCCAGCATGAACTTCGTCAGCACCGTCGTAAGCTCAAAGCTTTACTAGTCAGCTATTTCCTTAGTGTAGAAATCTACCATGTACCTGATCGCCTCCCGGCAGACAGGACAGAAAGACGGGTAGGAGTTGGTGTTCATCCGGCAGTCCGGGAATCCTCTCCAAACACCCTTGCTCTGATAGCCGCCACCCTCATAGAGGTCGACGGCTATTTTTTCTTTCGAGTTCTTCTTGCCTCTCCAATCGATGGCGGTGTCGTCGCCGCGGAACTTCTTGCCGACGAGGTCCCGCCACTTGGAATCGAAGTCATGCATCGTCGTGATGTTCTTTTCCCAAGGCTCGACATCGGGGTAGTAGTACTCGGAGTACTGGTCATCGTAGTAATACTCGTCCGCGAGCCCGGCGAAACTGTGCCCGAACTCATGGACCACCACTGGGCGGAAACCAGGGTGGTGGGCAGTGGTAAGGGTGTAGGAATTATAGATGCCTCCGCCACCGTAAGTGCTTGTGTTGGCGAGGATTATGAGATGCTCGTAAGGGATTCCGGCCAGCAGGTCATGCAGGTGGAAAAGGTGAAGGGTGGTAAGGTAGCGTTGTGAGTAGAATGAGTCGAAATTTGACGCTACGGCGGTCTCTTTCCAAAGGCCTTCCCTCGGGACGCTGACTCCGCTGTCCTTGGAAGGGGTCTTGACACACACTATGTTGAACCTGTCCCTGAGCGCTCCGAACGGATCATGTGCCCAAAGGCTTTCCATTGCCTCCTTGGCGTCGGCCATGAAGGTGTCCATCTCAGCCTCTGTGTAGCCCTCGGCGACTATCGCCACATCTATCCTCTCGCCGCATTTGGGATCGGAGTCAAGGCTCTCGCCGCCCTTCCAGATCCACTCGTGAGGGGCGACGTTCCGTCCTACCGGCCGGATCAGGATGTCAGTCGGATCGACCTCATGAGTGAACTCGCATGAGACATGGCCATCCTTGAAGTCGAATAGCTGGACCGTGATCTCGGCTTTGCTCTTTGGCATCGGCACGAGGAATACGTTCTCGAAAGCCTTATTAACGCGAGTCGCCTCCTCGGTGGCCTGCCATTCCTGGAACAAAGTCGAGAAAGAGGTGCGATAGACCACTTCTTCTCCGACTTTCACCGCAAGCTGTCCATTGCCCTGGACCGGTACCTTGTCGAGGTTGACTTT
>OMQO01000264.1 GCA_900313275.1 uncultured Bacteroidales bacterium | reverse complement strand
CCTCGTAACCGTCTCTCCTGCGAAGCGTGACGGAGTAGCCGTTGGGCAAAGCGACATCGGGAAGGGTTATGATGTAGTAGTTCTTCTCGGACTCGAAGGTGCCGTTGGGAGCGGTCACGGTGACTGCGGTCTTGCCGTCGGCGACATCGTACACCACAGGAATAAGGTTGTTGTTTAGACCTATCGTGGCCTTCCCGACGAGGACCTCGTTGTTGCGGCCCCTGAGTGTCATCGACACGATGTCATTCCTTCTCACCTGGAAGAACGCGCCGGAATAGGCGCCCCTGAAGGGGATTGACAGCGACTCGGAACGTCCGATCATCACGGCGAGGTTGTCACCGAAGGTGCCCGCGACGCCGGTCTGCGTGTCCGGAATGGTTGTCGTGATTCTCGCGGTGCGTGAGATTCCGTCGGGCTCGGCGTAGGTCGCCCCTGTGCTGTAAGGGTACAAGCCCCAGACATAGTCCTTTGAGTCCTCGTCATCATTGCTGGTTCCTGTGATGAAGGAGATCAGTCCCCTGAACTTTACCATGGTCTCCGGGACGGTGTTTATGGAAGTGAACTCGCTTGACTCACCCGCGCTGAAGATCTTGATCTTATCCCCCGGGGTCCAGTAGTTCTTTGACTCGGTCTCGTTGTAAGAGGTCCTTGTCTCACTGGAGGGGTCAGCGATGCTGGCGGTGATGATCACCTCGCGGATCTCTTTTTGCCGGTCGGCCGCCTGAGGCTCCTGAATGTCAAACTCAGCCCTCTGGCAAGACGCCAGCGATAGCGCCGCGGCTATTGTGAGAATCAGGCTGATAAAGAGGGAAGGGTGTTTTTTCATGATATTAAGATTATTGATTATTAATTCGCGGTTTTGTTTGTAACCCGCAATTTACACTTTATTTTTATAAATCGCAAAAATAGGGCTTATTCCTTCCTTCGCTTGAAATATGGATTTTATTCATTAACTTTGAACGATTATGCGATTATGCTGATGGATCTGGAATTATTCCTCGAGATTCTTGGAATTCCCTCGACTTCGGGGGAGGAGAGACGCTTTGCTGATTTCCTTAAGGAGCGGCTCTGCGCACCGGAGGCATTCGAGTTCGAGGTCGGGGACGGGACTGTCAACTTATTGCTGGACTGGTCCGGGACAGGCAAGCCATCCTTCGTCTTCTGCACCCATCTCGACACCGTCCCGCCGTACATCGCACCGAGCGTGGACTTGGTAAATAAGGGTGACACTCTTCCTGATGGCAGAATCGCGGCCCAGGACGACACCATCATTAAAGGCAGGGGCAGTTGCGACGCCAAGGGACAGATATTCTCCATGTATAACGCATGTCTTCGCCTAAGCGAGGAAGGCTACAAGGATTTTGGGCTGCTTCTTCTGGCTGGCGAGGAGACTGGCTCCCATGGTGCTCAGTCCTACACTAAGAATAACCCCGGCGGCGATTTTGTCCTTGTCGGCGAGCCAACTGACAATTGCTTGGCATCGGCCAGCAAAGGCACAAAGTCATTTGAGGTGACTATCCCGGGGAAGGCCTGTCACTCCGGCTATCCCGAGCGCGGTTCGAGTGCTGTGGATGGGTTCGTGGATATGATGAACTCATTGAGACAGACCGAGTTCCCTATAGATCCCGTCCTCGGGCCTACTACATGGAACGTAGGTGACCTGCTCAGTTCTAACCCACAGAACATCCTAAGTCCCGAGACTCGTTTCAGGATTTATTTCAGAACCACCTTCGCCACGGACGACATGGTCCAGCGAAAACTCCTTGAAGCCGCTCCCCCAGGGACCGTGATTCATGCTTTCGGAGGTGACACCCCTATGATGTATTTCTCTGAAGTTGAAGAGGTTCCATCTAAGCCGGTGTCTTTTGGGAGTGATGCGCCTAGGCTCGGTAAGTTTACCCGGAGGGCCATTTGTGGCCCGGGATCCATCCTTGTCGCGCACACCCCCAGGGAATATGTCCTCGTCAGTGATCTCGCGCTTGCGGTTGAGAGGAACATCTTGATATTCAAGACAGTAACGAAAGAAACAATATAACGGACTTAATTATTATCTGACCAAACATGATTATCATCAAATTCGGAGGAACGTCCGTCCAGGACGAAACGGCGATCGGGAGAGTCATCTCGATCGTGAAAGGTAGACTGAGAGAGAAACCTCTTGTGGTTGTCTCCGCTCTTGCCAGGGTGACCAGGCTGCTGTGCTCCTTGGCCGAAGAGGCGGAGGCCCAGCGCGAAGACAATGTCAAGGATCTTCTCGAACAGTTGAGAGAGAGGCATTTCAACCTTTCCAAGAATCTGCTTGCATCGAGGCCAGACCTTCTGGAGGAATGCCTTGCCAAGGTTGAGGAGCGCATCGCTGATCTCGAGTCTTTTGTCGGCGGAGTCTGCCTTATAGGAGAATTGTCTTCAAGGAGTGAGGCCAGGATTATCTCCACAGGCGAACTCCTGTCCTCCACGATCATCTCCTACGCGTTCAACGCCAACGATATATCCTGCCACTGGATCGACGCCCGCAGGATGATCACGACCGATGACAATTACCTCAGTGCCCGTCCTGACATGGAAGTTACCGAGGCCAACATCAAGCGGATAGTCGGGCTTGAATACAGGGGGGCGGACCTCGTCCTGACACAAGGCTTCGTGGCTTCCACCCCCAAGGGAGCCACCTCAGTGCTAGGTTTTGAAGGCTCGGACTACTCCGCGGCCATCTTCGGAATGGCTTTGGGAGCGGAAAGAGTGGAGATCTGGACCGATGTGGACGGCATTCGTTCCGCAGACCCGAGGGTTGTTAA
>OMQO01000153.1 GCA_900313275.1 uncultured Bacteroidales bacterium | reverse complement strand
GTCTCTGTGAATGAAACATTAGTGATGTTGAAAGCATTCACATCGCTCTTAGTGAAATACCCGAACTGAAGGCCAGGAGCGAAACCGATTGTGCCCTCGATCAGAGGGATATCATAGGAGAGGCCGAGAGTGCCACCGAAAAGATCAGCGTTGGCATGGCCCAAAGAGTAATCGAACCTGGTTGTGCTGAGGCCGAAGCCGACCTCGGCGACGAGGTTCTGAGCGTGAACGGATGTCCCGACGAGCGCCATTGTCGCCGCAATGATTGTTGTTAAGACTTTTCTCATTTTGAAATATACTTTAGAAACAATTAATCCACAATAAGATGGCTATTCGAAAATCAAGCCAAAGCCAAATCCCGCACCATGGCGGCGAAAACCGGCCACGAGCTCGAATCTATGAAAAGCCGCCTTTTCTCTTCAGAAATACTCCTGTCCTCCATCAGCAAAGCGACCATTTCTTCCACAGACTTGTACACGGAGCAGACTCCTTCCTTCTCCAAGTCCAAAAACGCCCCTACAGCAGGTCCCAAAGGGTTTCCACCCATCGCGATAGTGTCGATAAGCACCCCGGAGCTTGAGACACTGCCTGGCAGGTAAGGGAACACCACCCACCTGCTTCTTGATATAATGCCAGCCAACTCGTCGAACCCGGCGCTACGGTTCTCGAAGGTGAAACGTGTCGCGGAAGGTTGAGCCACAGCCTCCTCAATCTTGGCCGATAGAACAGGGTCCTTGCACTTCCCCACTATCCTGACATTCAGCCCCGCGTCCCTGACTACCTGAGAACTCGCGAACTCAAGGACACCTTTGTAAGGAAGGATATTTCCCCAAATCAACACAGTGTCATCCCTCTTTTCGGAAAGTGCTGTAAGAGTGTCAGTTACCATCACCGGATGGCAGGTGTAACACACTTTTGAAGGATCCTCTCCCATCCCTGAGACTATTTCACGAGCCAACTCGGCGGCTTCATTGGAATGGGAAATGACAGCCCTGGAGCGTTTGAGTTGAGCCTTGGTCAACGACTTGGACATCCAATTCTCCCCTTTGTGAGGTCTGGGATTATGGAAGATGAATAAAATCTCCTTGCCCCGAAGGCGCATGACCGCCATAGCCGCCATAGCCAGAAGATATTGGAAAAACGCCAGTTTCTGGAAAGCGACAGTCTCGACAAAACTCAGGAGGAAAACATCCGCCTTGAAAGAGTTTGCGAGAAGGGCAAGTCCTTGCGCCAGGCAGGGCTTGTTATCTTCTTCCAGCACATCGAAATATGCGGACAACTCCCTCTTGAGTACGACGAAATACCTGTTCGAGTAGCCTTCCTTGCGGTTCGCGGATGGAGCGACATATATCTTTTTCCTGCTCATCGCCTGAAGATCCTTTTCAAGAGATATGTGAAATTAGCCACATAGAACTGCCAAGATGGTGTGCCGATGTAGGTCTTGTAGTAATAGCATTCGCTCCGGTACTTCATCATCCTGATCCGGTACTCGTCGAAATACTTCCTTGTCGTAATGCCATGTTCGTGAACCACAGCGACTTCCGGATAATAATAGACCCCTTTCCCCACCTTTTTCAACCTCTCCGAGAGAATCATTTCCTCGGAATAGAGGAAGGTGTTGGGGTCCATCCCCCCACAGGCTTTCCAATCGGAGGTCTTGACCATGAAAAACGAACCGGACACGCGGTAATGCCACCCTTCCGCCGCCTTTTCGGAGTAATCCTCGCCGAATACCTCGGCCTTACGTTTTTTGGACATGAAAAGGTTGGACCAATACAGAGAAACATGCCTTTTCCAGAACGGGATGAAGGGCTCGGGGCTCTGGAGTTTACCGTCAAGGCCGATCACTTTAGGCCCGATTGCTCCCGCCTGAGGCTCGGAGATCAGTTTGAGAGCCATCTTGTCCACGACATCGTCGGAGCGCAGGGAAATGTCGTTGTTGGCAAATAGGAGGACATCAGGATCGAATTGATTAATAGCGACTTCCGCTCCAAGATTGTTTCCCTTGGCAAACCCCAGGTTCTCCTTGGATGGGACCACGAAAACGTGCTGGTATGGCCATCCTTTGAATGCCTCAAGAAGAGTGGAGAAACTCTCGTCCGTGCTGCCGTTGTCCACTATGACCACAGCATTGTCGGAAGAGACCTTTATCATCTCGTTCTTCACGAAACTGATGGTCTTATCCTCGCTGCGGTAGTTTATGACTATAATCCCTATCATCCCAACCTATCTTAACATGACGGAAGCCACTATTTTCCTCCAGGTCCAGACTATCTTCAAAGGAAGGCGCCGGATGCCCCTGGTCCCCGTGATTCTCAATGTGCCGGGATGCTTCTCCACTTCCAAAAGATCCGTGTTCCGGGTGTTTACCCCATCGCCTAAAAGCAGTTCCGGCATGAAGCCTTCCCGATGGTAAACAGGCATCAGCGACAGCTGATCCCTGGCTGAATAAGTCTCGTATTCCTTCCACCACTCCTCGGAGATCCGGACAACCTTGGGATCATTGTGGCGCCTGAATATCAGATTGTTCTCAAACATACCGAAATGCCTCGGGAAGCCCTCAGAAGCCAGATGGCGGGTCTGCCTCAAAGCTTCGGACAAACTGATCCTGGTGTCTTTGTAGCACCATGCCGCCTCCTCATAGACACAGTCCCGGTAAGGATGTGGCACCTGGGCGATGAGGGCGCCTGAAGCGATCGCGGCGTCAACCGCATCATAGAAACGCCTGTCTTTCACTGTGATATTGGCGTCCATCCAGACGCTGATGTCATATTCAGACAACACAGTGTGAGGCAATATCTTGGCATATCTGGAACGACGGCCTCCATCTTTCAGGACGCACGGTATCGCACGGATCTCCCACACTCCGATCCGGGACTCCTTGAAGTCGTCCGAGAAGCAGATGTAGTCGAAAGACTCGTCCACGACCCCTGGTTGACGCAAAGAGTCGTAACCTCCAACGATACTCGTATAAATGACCTTCCTCATCAGTCTTTCCCAAGATAATCCGCAAGTCCTTCCCTATGCGACTCGCAATTGATGTAATTCTTAAGCATCAGTCGTTTCCGCTCGGACAAGAAGGGTTTCAGGATCCCAACGGAAGCCAAAAACCTAGCCACCTTACCGGTAGGGGCAAACACTCGGCCATAAACAGATGCCTGCTGGTCCAGGAAGCCTCCGTAAGCCTTTTGAAGGGCTTCGGAATCAATTATTATATCATTCAGAGAAGCGATCCGCTCCCTGAAGGCAGTCTCCTCATCCGAGCTCATCAGCTTGACCGATTGGCCATCAAGGCATTGTACATATGGAATGATCCTGAAAGAAGGATCGGTGGCATCCTTATCCAAGGTGAGCATAACCATGTATCCCTCATGCCATTGCCTACCCTCGTCGTTCCCGGTGGCAAAGCAGAAATTGCCAAGTCCGTAAAAAATGGGCTTTCCGGAATAAACCTCATAACCCGAAGCGCAATGCTGGTGATGATTCAAGACGGCGTCCGCCCCGGCATCAATGAAAAACCTATATGTCCGGACCATCCTAGGAGAAGGGAAAGGACATCTCTCATAGCCTCCGTGGACAATGACCACCACATTATCAGCGACCTTTTTTGCCTCACCGATCATCCTGTATTGCTCCACAGGATCGAGCGCGCATGCCCCTGGAGAGGCTGTTCCGGCAATCGAGAACTCGGTCTCACAGCAATTGATAATAGCCACCCTGACCCCACCAATCTCTTTGACAAGGGCTTTCGAGGCATCAGCCGCATCCAAGCCAGCCCCGACATAATCCAAAGAATAATCCTTGACCTTGCGAAGGGTGTTTCTCACGCCCTCAGAGCCGTAATCACCTATGTGGTTATTGGCCAAAGTAACGCAACCGAATCCCGCTTCTTTCAAAGCCTCGAGGGCTTCTTCACCACACCTCAAAGCAGGCCCGACTTTGCTGATTGGAGACGATCCCCCGACTGGGCACTCAAGGTTAACAACGGCGAGATCCGCGGAAGATACGACTTCCTTGACACCCGAGAGAACGGTGCCGAAATCCTTCTTGGCGAAGAGGTCGGCAACTTGCGCCGACGGGAAGAAATCTCCTGCGATTAAAAGCCTCATATTAAATAAAATCCAATTACTTACCTAAACTATTGATAAAGGCTGCCAACGGTTTGCTCCAAGCCATGCAATCAAAGCTTTTCATGGCGAGTTCCCGTCCGTTCAAACCTATATTCCGCCGCCCCTCCGGATCACCAAAAGCCTTGACTATCGCATTCGACAAAGCATTGGTGTCGCCATGGGGAGTGACATATGCGGTCCTGCCATCTTCGAGCCAGTTCATCGCCTCTCCAACATCCGTGATGACAACAGGTCTAGCCGCAGCGAGATACTCCCCAAGCTTCGTAGAGAAACCATTCAGATTCTGCGAATTAGGATGCTTGTTCAAAATGGTGAGAGACGCCATCATCAAGTACTTCCTCAACTCCTCATCCTGGAGTGGGCCTGTGAAAACTATCCTATCTTGGAGAGCGTATCCGGAAATCAGGCCAAGGATCTCCTCTTTCTGGGGCGACGAGTCCAAGTTGCCTGCCATGATGTATTTTACGCCCGGATCAAGTTCAGGAGCCGCGAGTCCAAAAGCTTTGATCATGCCGAGAATGCCGTCTTTCCGCTCCAGGAAAGTTCCCGAATGGAAGATATAAGGCTCACTGGCCTCTTGGTACTCTCCTTCGATGAAACCCTCCGGCTCAACCATGATGGGCACTTTGATGTGCTTGCAGGAACGGGACGCGTTTTTTCTCGCGAGGGATGATAGCCTGTCAGAGATGCTGATTATTCCGTCGAGCCTAGGGAACTGCTTATGCAAAAGGCGCTTACGGAAATAAAAAGTCTTCAGGTTCTGTCCCCCTGTGCCATAGGGCAACTCACAAAGGTCCCTGATGCAGAAAGCTCCCCGTGATCTCGCCAATTCCGCAAGACTGATTGTCAGCTCAAGTTGTTTGCCGAGATAAAGGAATAAAACATCTCCGCAGCCAAGGTTCCGCTTCACATAATCCAGCACATCCCTGACGCCTTGGTACCGGACTCCTTTGTATAGTCCCTGTCCTTCGGAAGGGAACAACACCACCTCACAATCAATCCCTCCGCCGACCAACGCCCTGGCATAACACCTAACCCGGTGCGTGGCTGCCATGCCGTCAGGGAACGACTCTGTTGTGAGAATGAAAACCTTCATCAGAGGATTGTATTACAATTAACAAAATTAGGGATTTTGGCGGAAAAGACCAACCCTTGGCCCGATTATCCTTTGAAATGCCGGCCGAACTGACTACATTCGCGTTGTGAGCGTCAAGAAAAAAGCATATAGGA
>OMQO01000038.1 GCA_900313275.1 uncultured Bacteroidales bacterium | reverse complement strand
GTAGTTACCCCACATCATCACGGAATCCGCGGCATTGGGACCGACGAGAGCCACCTTGGCGTCATCAGCGAGCGGCAGTATGCCGTCATTCTTCAGCAGGACAAGGCTCTTGCGGGCTATGTCAAGCGACTGTGCCTTATGCTCCTCCGAGCAAAGGACTGACTCGGGGATATTGTCCCAAGGAGACTCGAAGTCCATCTCGCCGAGGGCGAAACGTACGGCGAGAAGCCTCTTCACATGCTCGTCAAGGTCACTCTCCTGAAGCAAACCCTGAGCGACAGCGGCGGGAAGGAGGTTAGTCATATTACCGCACTCAACATCCATTCCGGCGAGAGTAGCGGCCGCGATGGCCTCCTCACGACTCTTAGCCCAGTCGTGGTACTGCTTGCCGACAAAATCGGAGACAGCCCAGCAATCGCTCACTATCAATCCTTTATAGCCCCACTCATCCCTGAGGATATCCTGGAGGAGCCTCTTGGAGGCGCCGCAAGGATAACCCTCGAAACGGTTGTAGGCGAACATGACTTCCTGGACACCCGCCTTCACGACAAGATCCTTGAAAGCGGCCAGATAGGTCTCCCAAAGATCCCTCTCGGATACGTTAGCGTCAAATGTGTGCCTCAAAGACTCAGGACCGGAATGGACGGCGAAATGCTTGGCGCAGGCCTGGGCCTTGAGATGACCATCGGAGAAATCTCCCTGAAGTCCTCTGACGACAGCGGATCCCAGCAAGCCGGTCAGGTACGGATCCTCACCGTAGGTCTCCATTCCCCTGCCCCAACGAGGATCCCTGAATATGTTGATGTTAGGGGTCCAAAAAGTCAGCCCAGCGTACTGTACGCTCTCACGGGTCTCGACTGTGCGGGCAAGGCGATATTTGACCCTGGCCTCATCACTGACGGAAGTGAAAACCTCCTCGATGAGCTGGGGATCGAAAGAGGCTGCCATGCCGATAGGCATCGGATACATGGTGGCGTAGCCATTACGAGCCACTCCATGAAGAGCCTCGTTCCACCAGTTGTAGGCAGGAATTCCAAGGCGTGGAATCGCCTTGGAGTTGTAATCCATAAGTGACGCCTTCTCTTCCAAAGTCAATCTTCCGAGGAGGTCCTCAGCCCTCTGCTCGGGAGTCAGGTTCTTGTCGAGGTAGGGCATTTGCGCCATGGCTGTGAAAGCGCTGAAAACAGCGATCAGAGCAGCGGTTGCCATATTCATCAGAGATTTCATAACGTATTGATTGTTGATTAATTACGGGTTTCAGAGACATATTCACCCCTCTTGCGCCAATGGAAGAAACCATAGGTGGAGGCGATGACATAGGCGATATAAAGCAGTGTCATCCAATACTTTCCGGCCATGAAGCACATCACCACCAGGATGGCGTCTCCTATTATCCAGAGGATCCAGTGGTAAGGAATGGCCTTCGCGAGCCAAAGCATTCCGATGACGCAGAGGCAGGTCGATAACGCATCCATCCATGGATTGCTGTCGTGAAGGAGAGTCAGGATCCAGACAAGCAGGCCAGTACCGATTATGAATATGCCTGCGCTTAGAAGGGCCATTTTAGGGCTCAACCTTGTCAGATGAACATCCGCCTCAACAGCGGCGCTGTCCTTCTTCCACTGGTAAAGGCCCCAAAACGCCATTCCGACGTAATAGATATTAAGGCCCATATTGGCCCAATTGCTCTCAAGGAAAAACTGTATGGCGCAAGCGGTGCTGGTGAAGAAACCGAAATACCACATGGTGTTTTTCTGCAGCACTTCGAAGATCATGTATGGGATCCCCATCACCAGGGCGATAATCTCAATAATTTGTACAATGTCCATAACGTACAAATTTACAAAAAACATCTTAAAATCATCGTTTTTGTTTCTTTGACGGTAGGCACCTCCCTCTCCCGCCGTCTCGCTCCGCTCGACCCCACCGTTTCGCTTCGCTACACGGTTCCCCCTCTTAACGTGCCGAGGGTGGCAGTGGCTCCTTGAGGGAGGTGCCTACCGCCAAAACACCACAGCGGAAAGAAGGAAATTGAAGCCGGGCATGGGATAGTTATCTACAATCTCATATTGCTGGTCAAGGAGGTTGTTCAGGCAGAGTTTGAGAGTCAGCTCGTTTCCGCTGAAAGCAATTTTTTTTGAGACGGCGGCATCGAGAGTTGTCCAAGGAGCCAGGCGGTAAGCGGGAAGGTTCGCTGAAGTGGTGAAACGCTCCCCTGTCGCGAAAAGAGTCACATCTGTTCTCCATCCGGAAAGAGAGCCAGAGAGGTTGACAGAGCCGCTGTGAAGAGGGATGTATGGAATCTGCCCGTTCCATTCCGACCGGTCCCTGGCCTGCTGGAAAGTGTACCTCGCCACTGCTCCGAACTCTCCCCTGCCAGCTTTGAAAGAATAATCCGCCGTCACGTCGCTTCCCAAGACATCCACCCGGCCGATGTTGTACATCGACCAGCGGAACTGGTTCGAGGTCGGAACGGCTATTATCTTGTTTTTAAGCAGGTTCCGGTAAATGTCAGCCTTGAACGAGAGTCGCCTGTCACGGGACCTGACAGCTATCCATTCAGCGCCAAGATCAAATTGGATGGCATCTTCAGGATCAAGGGTTTTGGTTCCGACAGTGGTGTAATAGAGATCGTTGAAAGTCGGCATCCGATACGACCTCTTTGCGAACCCATTGACTGTGAGACCGTCAGCTATCTTCCATCTTGCCACCAACGAAGGCATCCAGACATTTCTCCGGGCCTTTGAACGATGATCGAAAGACAGGAAGGTGTCACTGACATCCAAATACAAGATAGTCGCTGACACATCAAATGGTTCGGCCCCACTGGCCAACCGCGGCGCAAACCGGGCTGAGAGACTACTCCATGAGGTGAGCCTCACGGGATAGACGAATCCCCGCAGATCAGCGTCAAGATAGTCATATTGGAGATCCTGCGCCAGATTCACCTTAAACCAAGAGTTCACGACAGCCATTGCCGAGGCAGAAAGATAAGCTGAATGGTTCCGGTAGTTGTAATGTGCGGGACTGGCACTGTGGTTCGACAAGCTCACCAACCGTGGTTCGACAGAGCTCACCAACCTTGGGATATCTTCAGGGAAGTCAATGTATTCCAGATGGTTAAAGGAAAGCTTGGCACGGGCGGCAAAGGACCAGACATCGCCAAGCGAACGGTAATAGCGGCCTTGGACGAAGGCATCCCTGTCCGTCTGCCGGTCCAGACTGAGGGGATATCCTCCCGCCTTTTTATAGACCGGGCCGGGAAGCCCTCTGCCGGATCCGTAGAAATATGCCTTGACATTCCAGGATGACTCATTGGAGCGTGGACTGAAAAGCATGGCCTCGGCACGGACGCTGGAAAGGTCGCAATTCTTCCGGAGCATGGTGGTGTCGTAACCTGCGATGGTGCCGCCGGGATATTGCCGGAAATCTTTGACATGGAAGCGGTACTCTCCTTTTGAAGACATAGCGTCCGTGGAGAGCCTAAGGGAAGCGCCACTCTTGAAAAGATGTTCCCACGATAGTTTAGGGGCCACTGTAAGGAAGGAGCCCGCCCCTGTCCCGACGTGGAAGTTATCTTTTCTTCCCCCAAGGAAGTATGGCTCAGCGCTTTCCAGATACAGGGCGCTGGCCGAGGAATATTCCTTGGCACTTTGGAGCGGGGAGACTTTCTGCCCCGAGAAAAGGCTCACGGAAGCAAGGCCGTCGAGGTTGAGCCGGCCGAGATCCACCTGCATGTTCTGGGCGTTGTCAATTTGGATCCCATCGACAAAAACGCCCGTGTATTCGCTCCCTAGACTCCTGACATTGACTGTTTTGAGGCCACCGACTCCACCATAGTCACGAATTTGTACTCCTGTGAAGCGGCGGACAGCTTCCGACAGGCCGGTAACAGTCTTAAGCTGTTCAGAGCTAACCCTTTGCGGGACGATAAGGCTGCCGGCCGTTGAACTCACCACGGAGGCCCGCAGTGTGTCGGAAGGTTGGTGAGCCTGAAACACCGGCCCTTCGACAAGCTCAGGGAACGGTTCCTGGGCAGCGGTGACCACTCCCAGCAGCAAAAACGCCACAGTGGCCAGCCGCCTCATCCCCTAGAAGAGAACCATGTGAGCGGGAAGCATCCCGGCCACAGCGGACCACTTGTACTTGAGGTCCTTGGTGAAGCACCAAACCTTTCCTGGGCCAGTGTAATCAGCATCAGCGATGTAGATGTCCCCATTGTCCGGATTGACGCAGATCCCATAAGGGTTTCCAACTCTGGAAGCATCTGTCTTTGAGAGAGATACAGAAGTTCCAGTGGCACCGCCAAGACTTATGGTGTAAAGAGTGTTGTCAAAGCCGCCGGTCATCTCCGCAGCGTTTCCGATCGCGTAAATATTCCCGTTAGAGACTGTCATGCAGTTGACATGGACATCCTTAAAGACAGTAAGATTGGATGAACCACCGGTAGGAGGAGTCACATGGTAAAGGCACATCGGCTCGGACATGCTCTGGATCCAGTTGCCGTCAGCGTCCTGGGACCAATCACTCTCACCATAGCTCGACACCCAGAACCCGCCATTGTTGTCAGAGACCAAGAAACGGAGATTCGAAGCCACTCCAATCGTCCCGGTCACCTTGAAAGCGGAAGCGTCAATCACGCTGACAGTTCTCTCATGCATATAATTGTAGCCTCTGCTGTTGGCGACATAGATTGTTCCTCTTGAGATAGCTATCCCTTCAGGCTGGCAACCGACCTCCACTTCACCGTCCACATTATAAGTCTTCAAGTCAATCCTGTACACCTTGCCCTTTGTCTCCTCTCCTCCATAAATAGCTCCAGCATAGGAAGTCACATAGGCGTGGCCACCATCAAAAGCGATAAAGCGGGGTGAAGGCACAGGAATCGAGGCGAGAAGGGTCTCATCCTTCGCGTCAAGAACATGGACATATCCCGACCCGTTCATCACGAGCCAGAGTTTGTTATCGAGAAGAGCCAGGTAATTGCCTGTGTCTCCTAATCCTTGTACCACAGTAGGATTCATCGATCCGAAAGCGTCGGACACATAATTTCCATCAGAGAACCTGAAGAAATCAAGAGTGGAGTTGTTCTTCTCGAAATTGCCTTCGTTCAAGACGAAGAGTTTGGAGAAGGCTCCCTTTTCACCTACTGCGACATTGACACCCGCAAGGTCCGCGTCCCTGGAGGTGGTTTCATCTTTTCGGCAGCCTGCCACTATGGCCAGGACCGCCATGCTGAAAACCAGCAGTGCACATCTTTTCATATTTGAAAGAACTTAAAAATTATCTCCGGCAAAGATACCACTTTGCCGGAGATAATCAAACAGAGTCAAACTCTAAAAACCACTAGGCCGCGGGAACTTCCGGGGTCTGAGGCTCCTGAGGGCCTTTGTCCTTGCCCTTGCCGGAGAAGTAGATCAGAGCGCCAACCGCGATGGCAAGCAGCAGGATGCCAAGCACCGGCCTGTAATAGACCCAGGCGAGAGCGATCACTATAAGTGTCCATGCGAAGGCGACAACTCCAAGCACCACATTCATGGCAAGATTGACGAGGTTGGCAAGGAACGGGATGACCTTGAGAACAGTCACAAGGATCTGGAATATGCCCTTGAGACCACCCATGATCAGGAAGAAGCCAAGGAAACGGAGAATCCAGGCCAGCATCCTGTTGGAGGAATGCTCGGAAGCGAACATCTCATCCATAGCCCTGTTACCCATCGAGAGAGTCTCAAGAGACTTGCCGTTCTTGTCGGTGTGCTTGGTGAACGAGTCGCCACTGACCTTCGCAAGAAGGGAGACCTCACCGGGAAGAACCTTGGTGAAAGTGATCCTGACATCACCGATCTGAGGATTCATGCTGCTCTGACCGATGTAGAGGACATTGTCATTGACATGGATGTACTTGAGATTCCCTGTCGCGGCCTCGACAAGAGACTTGGAAGTGTCCCTCTTGGCGGCACCGGCTGTGTTGTTGAGGGTCTTGAGAAGGTCCTCGGAAAGGTTGAGCTCCACGGGCTTGTCACCGCTGATCGAGCCGATCAGCTCCTTGGGAAGACGGTAAGCTCCGAAAGTGACATTCTCAGCGGTCCAGCCCTCAGTCTCGGCATCGCAGAGGACGAAGTTGACTCCCCTGTACTTCTCATCCTTGAACTCGGAAGAATTGATCCTGGTTGAGCTCCAGCCTTCTTTGTAGTCATAAGTGGTCACAGTCTCCTGGCCGCCACCGACCTTATCCTTTGTCTTGGAAGTGGACGTCTCACGGACCTGATAGTACTCGACTTTACGGTCAAGTTTCACAGCATTCTCCCTGACACCGAAAAGGTTATCAATCAGGATGTCATTGGTGGCGGTCATGCCGGTGGCATGAACCAGCTTTCCATCGAACTCAGGATTGACTGAATTGATGTCAGGCATCTCGACAGCGACTTTCTCAGCCCTGTTGAGCATGCGGGTCGTCTTCACGGCGCGACCCTCGTTCCACCAAAGAAGGATAGTACCAGCGATCAATAGAAGGAAACCGGTTCCGATTCCTTTGAAAGAACTCCCCAGCCTCTGGCCGTAGGATGTTTTGGTAATTTCTGTTACTGCCATGATTATGAATAGTTATAAATAGTTAGTATCGGGCAAAATCACACAAATATAACAATTTTCACTATTTTCGCATCATGAAAAAGACTATCATAAGATTTTCAACCATACTTTTGGTTGTTCCGATGCTGTGCGGATGCCTCGTAGGCAAGTACATGTGCAACTATTCCCTTCTCCCTGAAGAACATGGAAACGACTTGGATGGGGACAGGGCTAAGACCGAGTCACGCTATCCGGGGATCATCGCCTGGTATGACAATCTCCATGATGCTGGAGTGTTCAGGGACACCACACTCATAGGTGAGAACGGCTACAAACTCCACGGCGTGTTCGCCCCCGCCTCCAATCCCTCTGACGCTCAAGGCACCGCGGTTGTCGTGCACGGATACACCGACAACCACATCTGCTTCCTGAATCTGGTCAGGATGTACCGTGACGACCTCAACTACAACGTGATGGTCCCGGACCTCCACTACCATGGCCTGTCTGAAGGGCGTGCTGTCCAGATGGGTTGGTTCGACCGTCTGGATGTCAAGAGATTCGCTGAGATGGCCCACAACATCTGGGGAGATGACTTTATGGTCGTCCATGGTGTCTCGATGGGGGGCGCGACCACCATGATGCTCAGCGGCGACGATGACCTCCCTGAATATATGAAGGCCTTTATCGACGACTGTGGTTATTCCTCCGTATGGGACCAGTTCGCCCACAACCTGAAGGACATGTTCCATCTTCCTCCGTTCCCTGTCCTGACAAGCGCCAACATCGTTTGCCGCAAACGCTATGGCTGGGACTTTAAGGAGGCTTCCTCTGTGAACCAGCTCGCAAAAAGCGAGAGGCCGGTCCTGTTCATCCACGGTGACAAAGACGACTTTGTCCCGACCGATCACGTCTATAAGAACTACGAGGCCAAGACAAAGGGTTACAAGGAAATCTGGCTGGCTCCCGGTTCGGAACACGCCATGGCATATAAAGACCATCCCCAGGAATACACCCAGCATGTGCGGTCCTTTTTAGAGAAAGTCAAGACTTTGTAACAGAGTTATTTACAAAATAAAAGGCCGACCACAAAATTTTGTGGTCGGCCTTTTATCATATCCTTCACTTAGCTCAGGATGACAAACGGTTTTATTCGGCTTTGCCGTCTGAACCGAGGACGTTGACGATCTTGTGCATGTAGAGCTTCTTCATCTCGTCACGGGCAGGACCCAAGTACTTCCTGGGGTCGAACTCGCCGGGCTTCTCGTCGAAGACCTGACGGATAGCGGCGGTCATGGCAAGACGGCTGTCGGAGTCGATGTTGATCTTGCAGACAGCGCTCTTGGAAGCCTCGCGAAGCTGCTCCTCGGGAATACCGACAGCGTCAGGAAGTTTGCCGCCATGAGCGTTGATGATGTCCACATACTCCTGAGGCACGGAAGATGAGCCGTGAAGGACGATCGGGAAACCAGGGAGTTTCTTCTCAATCTCGTGAAGCACGTTGAAAGCGAGCGGCGGAGGAACGAGACGGCCGGTCTCAGGATCCCTCTTGCACTGCTCAGGTTTGAACTTGTAAGCGCCGTGGGAAGTTCCGATGGAGATGGCCAGTGAATCGCAACCACTGCGGGTAGCGAAGTCGATAACCTCCTCAGGACGTGTGTAGTGGGACTCCTCAGCGGAGACCTCATCCTCGACACCGGCCAGGACACCCAGCTCAGCCTCAACGGTCACATCGTACTGGTGGGCATAATCAACAACCTTCTTGGTGAGGGCGATGTTCTCCTCGTAAGGAAGAGAGGAAGCGTCGATCATGACAGAAGAGAAGCCCATATCCACGCAGCTCTTGCAGAGCTCGAAGGAATTGCCGTGATCAAGGTGGAGGCAGATCTGAGGATGCTCCCAACCAAGCTCTTTAGCGTACTCGACAGCACCTTCAGCCATGTAGCGGAGAAGTGTCTGGTTGGCATATTTGCGAGCCCCGCTAGAAACCTGGAGGATGACCGGAGACTTGGTCTCGGCGGCGGCCTGGATGATGGCCTGGAGCTGCTCCATGTTGTTGAAATTGAATGCGGGAATGGCGTAACCGCCAGCGACAGCCTTAGCGAACATCTCTCTGGTGTTCACAAGGCCAAGATCTTTGTAAGAAACCATAATTATAATAAAAATAAAACTGTGCGAATCTAAATGACGACGCGAATTTACTCTTTTTCGCGTAAAAATAAAAGATGCTCCGAAAAGCTTAAATAACGTCTTTTAATGACACCCTTTTTCCCGACCTGGACAATCTGGGGAAGGCTGGAAAGATCGAAAAAGTCAAGCAACTGACGGGAGACTTCAGGAGATTGTCTCGACAAGGCATCCATATCCACTTTCAAATAAGCCAGATGGAGAAGATCGGCCACACTGGTCTCGGAAGCGCACACAGGACAACCATTAGTCGCAAATATGAAAAAGCCTCCTTTGCGCCTCATCTTGTTCCATCCTTTGATCGGAGTCTTGGGAATGGTTGCCCCAACGGGTGCCTTCTTCATCAGACCATCCAGCATCTGAGCCAGCCCCACAACCTTTAGGGTATCTTCAGGAGTGTTCCATATATCTGGCCTTGAGAGTATATAATCATTTATGAATAAAGCACTCCCATTCTTATAGCCTTCAGTTCTCTGTGATGACAGATAGTACAGGAGATCACCTTCCATGTGCTTGAAAGAAAGTGTGTCGCCGGCATCCAAGGTTCTTTCCTTGAGCAAAGAAGCCAGATCGGTGACATTCTCTGCGGAGATGACCTGTCCATAAGTGGCGAACAGGCGGTCGAACAACTCAGTTGTCTCCTCGGAGCCATATTCATAGTCCCTTGCGACCGGACGGGCAAGGATGGAAAGCAACTTCTCCAGGGCATCGGTGTCAAGCCCGCGGCCGACAATGATGCCATCAGGATCCAACAGGAACATCCTCGGAGTCACCGTGACACCATATTTGAGCTGGAAACCGGACTCGTCATCAGGGTCCCAAAGATGGGACAGGGTGGTTTCGCCCTTCTTCAAAATGAAGGTAGAGCCACGCCAACGCATCCAGCTGTCCTTATCACTTCCGACATAGATGGCGAACACGTCAACTGGATAGTTTTTGTCGTCCAGAAAGCTCCGGAGCATGGCGCTTTCCACCTTGCATTTAACGCAGTCGGTGTCGTAAAAATACAGGATTTGGTAGCGCCCTTTTTCCGGTTGGTGAGCTTGTCGAACCACCGGAATCGTAACCTCCTCTCCGAAAGGATTCCGGAGAGTCGCCTCCGGCGCCCGCATCCCGATCAACGACTGACGGTTGAAATCAGCGAAAAGCTTAGCGTCAAGAAGAGCCTGGTCGCTCTCCATAGCGATCTTACCTGTCGAGAACCACTTGTCAGTCAGATGGATAGCCACAGCCTCATCACCCATCAGCGTAGAATTGCGATAATGGTCATAGATCTTGAGGGCGATCCTCTGCCGTAGCAACGGGTCGGAAGCGGCCTCGATCAACGCGTCGCACTCAACTTTCTTGGTCTCGGCAGGTTCGGATTCAAGGACAGAGAAATACTGTCCCAGTTTGGCGTCCAACTCGGCGAACTTGGTCGTGTCAACCTGCGCCCTCAAACCGAAGGCGGACAGAAGGATAGCCAAGAATATTAATGAGAATCTTCTCATTTGACGGGAGGTAAGACGACCCAAGCCGGAATGAACTGAGAAAGGTCACCATGGTGACTCAACAGGTCCCGGACCGCCGATGAGGAAATATGTGAATATTCCTGGGCGGTTGGGATGATAATGGTGTCGATGTCAGGATCCAGATGACGATTCGCGTCAGCCACCGCCTGCTCATTGTCGAAATCGGTCATATTCCTCACTCCCCTAACTATGTGCTTGATGCCCAGCTCTTTACAAAGCTCGACTGTCAAGCCGTCATAAGAGATGATCTTCACGCCCTTGAGACCACGGGTGGCCTGGGAGATTATGTCCTCACGCTGCTCCATCGTGTAGAACCCGCGCTTGGCTTGGTTGATTCCGACCGCCACGACCACCTCGTCAAAAATGGTCAAAGCCCTTGTGAGAATGTTCAGATGGCCGGATGTGAAAGGGTCAAAGGAACCCGGGAATAAAGCTATCTTGCTCATTTCGTTATAGTTGCCAATTAATTGGTGTCTTGTTTTCGCTTACGAGAATCTCGTTTGTCTTAGAGAAATGGCGGCAGCCGAAAAAGGCTCCACGAGCCAGCGGGGACGGGTGCGGAGCCTCAAGCACATAGTGCCTGGAAGTGTCGATGAGTTCCTTCTTGGTCCTCGCGAAATTGCCCCAAAGAAGAAAGACCACCCCATCCAGATTGTCAGAGATGTAGCGGATCACCGCGTCAGTGAACCTCTGCCAGCCTATTCCGCTATGCGAGGCAGCCTCGCCGGAACGTACTGTTAGAATGGCATTTAGAAGCAGAACCCCCTGCCTGGCCCAATTCTCCAGATTGGGCCTGCCGCTCATCCTCACACCGAGATCGTCCTCAATCTCCTTGAATATATTCTTAAGAGACGGCGGAGCCGGCATGTTGTCAGGCACTGAGAAGCACAGCCCCATCGCCTGACCGTAGCCATGGTAGGGATCCTGCCCCAGAATCACCACTTTGACCTGGTCCACCGGGGTCAGCTCGAAAGCCTTGAATATCTGAGGGCCAGGAGGAAAGATAACACGACCCTGGGCCTTCTCCTGGTGAAGCTGGCGGGCGAGAGCGGCGAAATATGGCTGCTCAAACTCCCCGGCCAGGGCTTCTTTCCAGCTTTTCTCAATCTTTACGTCCATAACTCTTTTATAACTTCGTCTATGGTCTTGACATAATGGAATGTCAGACCTTCGACGTAGATAGGCTTGATGTCCTCGACATCCTTCTGGTTGTCTTCCGAGATGATGATCTCCTTGACTCCCGCCCTCTTGGCCGCCAGGATCTTCTCCTTGATGCCACCGACAGGCAGGACCCTGCCGCGAAGAGTCATCTCTCCCGTCATGGCGACTCCGGACTTGACCTTCTCGCCTCTCAATGCGGAAACCATTGAGCTGACCATAGTTATGCCGGCCGAAGGGCCGTCTTTCGGTACGGCTCCTTCGGGGACATGCACGTGGATGTCCTTAGCTGAAAACTCCTCCGAGGTCATCCCGGCGAGCTCCGGGTGGGCTTTAATGTACTGGTAGGCGATCGTTGCCGACTCCTTCATGACATCGCCCAGATTACCTGTCATTGTCATGACACCCTTACCCGCGCTGACAGAACTCTCGACAAAGAGAATCTCGCCACCCATCTGGGTCCAGGCCAGTCCCGTGACTACTCCAGGCGCTTCATTACCCTTCTGGAGGTCATGCATGTTGGTAGGCAGTCCGAGATATTCTTTCAAATGCTCTTTCTTTATGACAGAAGGCCACTCTTGCTCCAGGGCGATCTTCTTCGCGGTCACCCTGGCTATCTTGGCGATCTGCTTCTCAAGCCCGCGGACTCCGGACTCGTGGGTATATTCGTCAATGATGGCGGCCAACGCCCCCTTGTCAATCTTCAGAGACTTCTTGGATATTCCGTGCTCCTGTAGCTGTTTCGGAACCAGGTATTTCTTCGCGATCTCCATCTTCTCCTCAGCAAGGTAGCCTGTCACATTGATGAGTTCCATCCTGTCAAGCAAGGCCGGCTGGACCGTCGAGACGGTGTTGGCGGTGGTGATAAACAGCACGTCGGAGAGGTCGTAGTCGATGTCCAGATAGTTGTCGTGGAAAGCCACATTCTGCTCAGGATCAAGAACTTCCAACAGGGCGGAAGATGGATCTCCCTTGTAGTCGGCACCAACCTTGTCAATCTCGTCAAGGACTATGACAGGATTGGAAGTGCCGGCCTTCTGGATGCCGTTCAAGATACGTCCGGGGAGCGCACCGACATAGGTTTTGCGGTGGCCGCGAAGCTCCGCCTCATCATGCATGCCGCCAAGGGCGATCCTGACATATTTCCTTCCGAGAGCTCTCGCCACTGACTTGCCAAGGCTGGTCTTGCCCACTCCCGGAGGGCCGTAAAGGCAAAGGATAGGAGACTTCATGTTCCCCTTCAGCTTTAGCACGGCAAGGTATTCGATGATCCTGTCCTTAACTGTCTCAAGGCCATAATGATCGTTGTCCAGGACCTTCTGAGCGTGCTTCAGGTCGAGATTGTCCTTGGACATCTCTCCCCAAGGGAGGTCCAACATGAACTCGATGTAATTGTACTGGATGCTGTAGTCAGGAGAGGAAGGGTTGTACTTCTCGAGCTTGGATAGCTCCTTCTCGAACTGGGCGGCAACAGCCTCAGGCCATTTCTTTTCCTTCGCCCTGGCGCGGAACTTCTCGAACTCCTCTTCCTCGTCCATTCCCAACTCCTCCTGGATGGTCTTGAGCTGGTTGTTGAGGTAATATTCCCTCTGCTGCTGGTCTATATCATTCTTGACCTTCTGGTTGATCTCCTGCTTGATTTTAAGGAGTTGTGTCTGAGTCTCCAAGGCAGCGAGCAGCTTCATCGCCCTGACTTTGATGTCGTCGTACCTCAGTAGATCCACCTTCTCGGAGAAGTTCTCAACCTCCACGGTTGTGGCGATGAAATTGACCAGAAAAGCGAAGTTGTCGATTGACTTCATGGCCCCGACCGCCTCACGAGGAGCGAAGGAGGAGGATTTGATGATCGCCGCCGCCTTTTCTTTCAGGGACTCGGCAATCATCCTGGTGTTATTGTCGTTCTCGGGGACGATATCCTCGATGTACCTCACATCGGCAGTGATGTAGGGCTCATAAGACAGGATGCGTCCTTTACGTATCCTCTTAATACCGTGGAGGATAGCCGTCACTGTACCATCAGGCATCTCCAGAAC
>OMQO01000123.1 GCA_900313275.1 uncultured Bacteroidales bacterium | reverse complement strand
CAAAGCCTCCTGGCGTGGTCGAAACTCCAGCCGTTACCCTCCCTGGGGAAGTCAATCCACTCAGGATGGCCGAACTCATTGCCCATGAAGTTGAGGTAGCCGTCTCCGGCGGTTCCAAGAGTTGCCAGGCGAATCAGTTTATGCAAGGCTATTCCCCTGTCAACCAACAGGTTCTTGGAATCCTTATTCATTGAGAAATACATCTCCTTGTCGATGAGCCGGAAGATTATTGTCTTGTCCCCGACCAAGGCCTGGTCATGACATTCAGCGTAACTGATGGTCTTCTCATCAGCCCTTTTGTTGGTAAGCTCGTACCATATCTCCCCGGGACTCCACTGCTCATCGGACTTTTCTTTGATCCATTTGATCCAGTGGTCGGCAATACCCATCGCCATCCTGAAGTCAAAGCCCACACCTCCAGCCGCGAACGGAGCCGCAAGACCGGCCATCCCGCTGACATCCTCAGCGATCGTAATTGCCTCCGGCTTGATCTCCTTAATCAGCATGTTGGCCAGGGCAAGGTAGGTAACCGCATTCTCGTCAACTCCCGAGTCAAAATACAGGGCATAGTCTCCGAAGTCCTTTCCGAGGCCATGATCCCAGTATATCATGCTGGTGACACCGTCGAAGCGGAACCCGTCCAGATGGTACTCCTCCAGCCAGAACTTGCAGTTGGAGAGCAGGAACCGGACCACCTCGTCCTTCCCATAATCGAAGCAACGCGAGCCCCAGGCGGGGTGATGGCCTTGAGGGCCTTGGTAGAAATAAAGATCGTCCCGGCCATCGAAAAGGCCGAGTCCTTCCGCCTCATTGTCAACACTGTGGGAGTGGACTATGTCCATCACGACAGCTATTCCCATCCCATGAGCCGCATCCACAAGCTCCTTGAACTCATCCGGCGTGCCGAAACGGGAACTCAGGGCGAAAAAGTTGGAAACCTGGTAGCCGAAAGACCCGTAGTAAGGATGCTCCTGAAGGGCCATAATCTGGATGGTGTCGTAGCCGAGCTTTTTGACCCGAGGCAGGACATTCTGACGGAACTCGTTGAAAGTGGACACCTTAGGTTCCTCTGAACTCATTCCGATATGGCACTCGTAGATAAGCGGGTGAGGGCGTTTCAGGACCTTGTCATGCTTCCATGAATATGGCTCCGCCGGATCCCAGACCTGGGCGCAAAAGACCTTGGTCACAGGATCCTGCACAAGCCTCGGACAATAGGCGGGGATTCTCTCACCGCCTCCGCCAGGCCATTCAATGAACAGCTTGTAAAGCTCACCGTGGCTAAGGAACATCTCATCCAGACGGAGCTCCCAATTACCCGCCCCAGCCACTTTGAACTCGTAGGCGGAGGTTCGCTTCCAATTGTTGAACTCGCCGATGAGATAAATCCTGGTGGCGTTGGGAGCCCATTCACGGATCACCCACGAACCGTCAGTGTCTTTGTGGAGACCATAGTACAGATGGTTGTTCACACCTTCAGAAAGGCTCGAGGCCTCCCTGGGGACTATCTTGTCCCTTGCCTTGAGGATCCGCTCGTGACGGGCCTCGATAGCGGCCTTGTACGGCTCAAGCCAAGGGTCTGTCTGATAAATTTTCTTCACTTTTCTCATAGTTTTCCAATATACGAAAAATATTCGTTAGAATGACACCTCGGCTCGGGATTTGTTTGAAAGATGGAAAAAGACTAACTTTGTGGGATTGTACGTCCTTCCCGAATGAAAGAGGCATTGAGAAGAATATGGTTTCCCTTGCTGGTGGTGTGTGTGATCTCGCTCCACGCCATCGGCATGAGCCCTCGTCCACCGAAGGGTGACCCCGGCTTCAGCATGGTCACCGCTGAAATGCCGCAGAAGCCGGACACCATCCGCTACAGGAACATATTCATAAAGTACCAAGGGAAAATCTCCGACGAATACGACACCTCGACCTTCCTCGAGCTGTTCGACACCATACCGATGGTCACGGCCAGGGACTCGATATTCCCGCCAGACTCCCTGAAAGAAATCGACCCTTTCAGGTACAAATACTATGTCGCCATCATCGATTCGCTTGTACATAAGATAGTTAGCGACTCTTTGAAGCAAGCTGGCGACTCTCTCGACTGGCCGATTCTGGACTCCCTCTACACACTTGAATACAACGCCAGGAAGAAAGCCGAGTTCGACGCATGGTACGCTTCCCTCTCGAAAGCCGACAGGAAAAAATACGATGTGGAGCAAAAAGAGAAGATCAAACGGCACCTCGCCGACAGCGTCGAACATGTGAAAGACAGCCTGCTGGCTATCAAGGACAGTATCAGGAAGAACGCCCCTCGAATCCTGGAGACATTCGCTCTACCTGATTCAATGCACTACAAGAGGATCGTCCAATGGACCCACGAGAGGGAGTTCCACAAGATGGACATCCAGATTCCGGACACCACCGCCGACTTCCATTTCCACGACTATCCTTTCTTCAGGAAAGATGTCAACGCCACATGGTTGGGAATCGCCGGATCCGCCCTCCAATACTACAACTACCTCAACCGCGTCAGCGAGAACGGTGTGTCCTTCTACGAGCCTTATGAATCGTGGAGCTACTCGGCCAAGTCCCTGCCTTTCTACAACACGAAGACAGCCTACACCGAGCTGGCCTATTACGGAACCCTGTTCGCCAACTCCCAGAAAGAATCGGACAACCTCCACATCCTCACAAGCCAAAATCTGTTCCCTTCTCTCAACTACACGTTGGAATACAACCGTTTCGGAGGCAACGGAATCATGGAGAACGAGACCACGGCCAACAAAACATTGTCAGCCTCAGTCAATTACACAGGAAAAAAATACCTCCTGCACGCGGGCTACATCCACAACAAGATAAGCCGGAACGAGAATGGAGGCACAACCGACAACTCGATGGTGAGGGACACCACCCTTGACGCCAGGGAGTATCCGATACGCCTCTCCACCGCCTCCAGCCAGATCGTGAAGAAGACTTTCTTCCTTGACCAGCAGTACAGGATCCCGTTCACTTTCATAACGAATATGCGCGAGAACCGGCTTGACAAGTCTTACAGGGAAAGGATCATGGGCTCAGGAGACTCGACCCTGATCGCGTCGGTGGACAGCCTTGTCAAACTCGCGAGGGAAGAGAGGATGGCCTCCGACTCGACCGACGCCGACGATGTCACGACAGCTTTTATCGGCCACAGTACTGAATATTCCGTATTCAGAAGGATTTACAAGGACCAAATCTCATCCAGCGACAAGATCGCCCGGGAGTTTTACAGGGACTTCCTCTACAACCCTACCAATTCATACGACTCGGCGAGGGTGTCCAAGCTGGAAAACAGGTTGTTCATCCGGTTGCAGCCTTGGGCCGACGACGCTATCGTGTCCAAACTCAACGGTGGTATCGGCAACAGGATCACCAACTGGTACGATTTTGATCCGACCTTCCTTAAAGGCCACACCAACACGATCTGGAATTCCACGTTCGTTTACGCCGGAGTGGAAGGACAACTTCGGGACTACATCCATTGGGACGCCACCGGAGACTATGTGTTCCTCGGCAGTGAGATGAATGATTTGTCACTGAAAGCCAACGCGTTATTCACACTCCACCCGTTCCGTAGGGCCCGACATAGTCCGGTCTCCCTCGGTCTCCATTTCGAGACCTCTCTGAAGGAGCCCGAACACTATCATAACCACTTCTTCTCCAACCACTTCAAGTTCGAGAATGAATTCGGCAAGACCTCCTCAACGAAGCTCCGCGCCAAGCTGGACATCCCCAAATGGAAAGCGAGCGCCGAAGTGGGTTATGCCCTGCTGGACGGAAACATCTATTTCGACTCACTGGCGGTGGTCAGGCAGAACAAGACTCCGATGAGCGTCCTGAGCGCTGCCTTGAACAAGGACTTCGCACTTGGGCCTCTCCATCTGGACAACCGCATCCTGTTCCAAGTCTCTTCAAACCAGGAAGTTGTACCTCTTCCTCAGCTGGCCGCGAACTCCAGGCTGTATCTCCAGTTCAACATCTCGCATGGGACACTTAAACTGCAGATGGGAGGAGATGTATGGTACAACACCAAGTTCTATACTCCGGGATGGAACCCCGCTGTCGGAGTGTTCTACAACCAGAGGAAAGAGCAATACAACAACGGTCCTGTCATTGATGCCTTTGTCAACGCCCAATGGAAGCGTGCCTGCATATTCGTGAAAGTGGAGAATGTCGGGCAGGGTTGGCCGATGGAGAAGAACGACTATTTCAGCGCCCATAATTACATCCGCACCCAAAGAGCGCTCAAGTTCGGCATCTTCTGGCCGTTCTATCTGCAATCAAGTGAGAACCATAAGGTTAACGCCGGCTCCGGATTCTCTACCGGAGCGAGTTCCAACCCGAGCACCGGCTCACCAAGGTTCTAAGGCAGATGAGATGGCTCTCCCACATTATCGCCAGCCTGATGGCACTTATCCTGTTTCCAGTCCACGGAAACAGGCTTTTTGACAATCAGAACTCCTCCTCAACCGATGCCAATAATGGTCAGCCGCTCAAGTGCGCCATCCAACTTTCCGAAGGTTTTCTTCCGGGGCAAAACTATGACCTCCTTAAAGCATTCAGCCTCAGTCAACGGGACTCGACCGAGATATTTCTCGCGGAACCTCAGGCACGCTACCTCGACTCGCTGAGGCTCGACAGTCTCGACATCCTGGTACTCCCCGCTTCTGAATATAAGGACACCTCGGGAGTCACCGCGATGATTCTTGGCGACACTTCCGTAGTGTGGGTCATCAAAGCTGACCAGAAAAGGAACAAGGAACTCGTCAAGTGGTTCGTGACTTATAGGGGCTCGGCCGAGTATTCGAACCTTTTAAGAAGATTCTCAAAGTGTTACGGAGCACCAGGAAGCCAATGGGAGGCCCGGTCCGGAATCATCAGTCCATACGACGATCTTTTGAAGGTGAATGCCAAGTCCATCGGGTGGGATTGGAAGTTGCTGGCCGCGGTGGCATGGAGCGAATCCAAGTTCAAGATTCAAGTGAAATCGCCGAGAGGAGCCCTGGGGATCATGCAGATGATGCCCGTCACAGCCGGCCGGTTCGGGGTCTCAAACGTTCTTGATCCGGAAGAGAATATCTCCGCCGGAGCAAGGTACCTGGGCTTCCTGCAGAAGATGCTTTCGGCTTACACGGAAGACCCGGAAGCCGTGAGGATGTTGACGATAGCCGCTTACAACTGCGGAGGAGGAAGGGCCTTGCAAGATCTCGAGGGCAGGGAACGCAGCTCCGCCACGGAAGCCTATGTCAAGGCCGTGCTGTTCCATTACGATGTGTTTAGCGGCAGGCTCAGGGAAGAAAATGAGCTACTGAGCCCTGACGGTCTGGGCGGGGTCAACCCTGGAGATGAAGAGGCAAGGGATGAGAAGAAGGAGCATGATGACTACGAAGGAGAGGACATCAGCGATGAACACCATCGGGATGTTGATGTGGATGGGAACAAAGGAGACGAAATAATTTTCGGGGTTTAGCTTCAACAGGTGTGTCCACTTCTGGATCCCGCAAAGCAATAAGGCCGCGGCGTTGCCGATCATCATACCCTTCAAAACTATCACTGAGGCAACTTTCAGAAACACCTTTGCGATCGAACGGTCAGTCATGCCGAGAGATTTGAGAGTCCCTATCGTGGAAATATTCCTGAACAGCATGATCAATAGTCCGGAGATCATGTTGAATCCCGCCACTATGGTCATCAAAATGAGGATGAACACGACATTGAAGTCGATAAGGTCCAGCCAATCGAAGATTTGGGGATAACGGCTCATGACCGATGTGGCGATCAACCTCTCGCCTGTCTCGGGACCGTTCTCAAGGGCTATCATACCGATCTTGTCGGCAGCGTCCCGCATAGCGATGGAGTTGCGGAAAGCAGGGGCCAGGCCGATCTCAATGGTAGAGACCTCATCCGAAGACCAGCCGCTAAGTCGCTGAAGATCAGCGATGTCGCACAGGACTATCATATTGTCCGTCCCGTCCATTATGCCATCGTACACCCCAGTGACATTGAAATTGCGGACCTTGACATTCTCCCCAATGAAATACGACAACATCTTTCCACCGACCTCAACACCGATGAGATCCCGGAGCCTTGAAGGAACGCTTACGGCAAGCTTCACGGTGTCAGCTTCCCCGTGTTCCCTGGGAACGCCCTTGAACAGAACCCCATGGATGTTCTCGCCATTTTTGATTATTCCCGCCCGGTAAACGGCAGGAACAATCCTACGGACCTCCGGAAGCTTCTCAATCTCAGCGACATAATCATCCTCCATGGACAACGGGGAAGAATCGTTGATATAGTTCATGTCGGAGGGCAGCAGCTGCACATCACCGGTCAGGTCGGAAATCCCGTCGCGGATCTCCTCACGGAAACCGGAGGAGACCGCCACGGCTATAATCATTATCAGGAAGGAGATCGCGATGGACACCATCGCGATCTTTCCTCCAAAACGGAGGCGACGGGCTATGAAACCAGTCGCTTCCACTTTTTACCAAATGTGAACCCTTTCGCTCTCGGGACGCCACATGGGATCGCCTTCCCTAATGCCGAAAGCGTCGAAGAAGGACTGGAAGTTCTTGATTGACACGTTGACACGGTTGACGGCCAGAGAGTGGACATCCTGGCGGGTCCTGCGAGCC
>OMQO01000070.1:9813-10591 GCA_900313275.1 uncultured Bacteroidales bacterium | reverse complement strand
GGATCTCGCCGGGGGCGACCGCAAGCAGATCATCAGAGGCGATAACTACGTGATAAACTGCGTGTTCCACGACTTTAACCGGATTGAGAAACATCTCAGACCGGCTGTCACGATGAGCGGGTTGGGCAACAAAGTCTCCCACTGCGAGTTCTATGATTCAGCCAGCTCCGCCCTTCTGATGCTCGGCAATGACCAGGTCGTGGAATATTCCAACTTCCATCACCTTTGCATGGACGTGGAAGACAACGGTGCCCTCTACCACGGCCGCAACCCGGCCCAGAGGGGCAGCGTGATCCGCTACAACTATTTCCACGACATCAATGTCCCGTTCAACGTCCGCGCGACCTACCACGACGATGGATCCGGAGCAGTGGAAGTGTACGGGAATATCTTTGACAACATCTCGTCCCCTCCGGTGCAGATTGGAGGCGGGAGCGACGTCGTCTATCACGACAACATATTCATGAACCTCGACTGTGCGGCTATCAAGACCGATGGCCGGCTGCAGACTTGGGGCGCTGACCGCCTCATAGCCCACAGGGATTCAGTGGCCCTTGTTGACGGTCCCGCTTTCAGGGAGCATTATCCGGATTTCGCCGCATTCTACGACAACGACTACACCCTTCCGGCCCGTAACACATTGATCCGCAACGTCTTCTATAACGTGAAATATGCCTTCGAGAAAGTCATCTGGAGCGAACATTTCTACAACGATGACATCGAGGGAAAGGCCAACTTCATGGACGAGATGCGGGACAACTGGAAGACGACCGAGAAC
>OMQO01000070.1:0-9777 GCA_900313275.1 uncultured Bacteroidales bacterium | reverse complement strand
ATCCAACAGACCCCTTGAAGGGATTTGTGCCCGACTCTCCGCTGCTGCGGACCATTCCGGGGTTCCAGCTCCCGCCCTTCGCGGACATCCCTCCCACCTCGCCTTCCCGCTACGAGACCCATTCAGAAGGCTTCTCCGGCGGTGATGACGAAGCCCACACCAAAGCCAGTTTATGATAAGACTATGGTAATCAACGTTTATTCCCAATATTTCGCGGCAACCGGGACATTCTCAGGAGTGGAGCGCCGGGGAGCCCAGGTTAGGGTAGATCCGCCAGCACTTCCCACCAACCGTCGCGCTTTCCGTTCCTACGAACAATGATATGTTTTTCAGTTAGAGTCGCCATTAAACGCTTGACAGTGCGAAGAGATTTCCCAATTTGAACAGCAATAGCTGATTGAGTTATTCTGTTATTAGTTAAGATACAATTTAACACAGCTCTTTCTTCCAAAGTGACATTTAAAGTGCCAATTTGGCCCTTTGAAGTGGCTGGTTTATCACTTTGATAACCGATATGCAAATATCTGTTTTTCAACTCATTCTGTTCACCCAGAACTAGATTCCGCAGGAATTTAACCAGATATGACATGTCTGGAACAATTCCTTTTTCCCTGTTGAAATAGCTAGCCCGAACCAAGGCATTGCGAAAGTACCAAGAATGAGCGGCAAACAAGTCATTAGATATGGAGAAACCAAAAGAACGCAAATATTTAATTAGGAAGACCGCCGTAGTACGGGTATTACCTTCGCCAAATGGATGTATTTGCCATAACCCCGAAGTAAAAGCCGCAATGTGAGAAATGGATTCGTCCGTAGACACTTCCGCATAATTGAACTGCCGTTCTTGAGCGAAATCATAATCCAATGTCTCGGCAATATTCTCGAACGGGTTATATAACACAGAAGCACCGTCGAGCACCCATTCTTTTTTTGAGATATTGTAAGTCCGAAACTTGCCCGCAAATTTGAAAATACCCTGAAACAAGCGACGATGGATTCGTTGATACTCTGCAGGTGTAAATGAAAACGTCTCTTCCTGAAGTAGTTCCGTGATCCTGGCAGAAACTTTATCGGCTTCTTCTGTCCTCTCTTCTTCTAAAGAAAACCTTCCCTCTTTGGATTTGTAGTATGAGTCGATGAGCCCTTTTACCTGCTCAATTGTAATGTCTCCCTCAATATGACGTTTGGCGGTATCCAACAAATATGTGGACGGCTTCAGACCATCAACATCCTGCAAACCTATAGCGGTTTTCCAGGCTTCCGCCTTTTGCTTAGGCCCCAGTTCACCTTGTCGGATATATTCGTCAAACTCACTCATACTTATACAAATATAGCAAAAAACAGCCGCTTAATCTATCTTCACCAGCTGGTATTTCTTGCTGCCGAGGCCGAGGGACTCGGCGTGGTCGAGGATGTGGAGACCGTGCTGGCGATTGATGCGCTCCTGAAGTGGCTTGGCATCATCGCCTTCGGAGTCCGTGTGACCGAAAACGAGGTCGATGCAGGCCTGGTCCAACGCTACAGGATCGACAGAAGCAAGAATGCCGATATCCTTCAGGCGAGGCTTAGCTGGGTGTGCGTCGCAATCGCAATCCACTGACATATTGTTCATCACATCAATGTAGATGATGTCCTTCCCTTTCTGCTTGAAGTAGTTGTGGACTGCCTGGGCAGCTGCCGCCATTGACTCCAGGAAACCATCCTGGTTGTCATCGATCCAACGAGTGGAGCTGCGGCCGGCGGAATGGATGTAGAGCTTGCCGGCAGTGGAGGCGAAACCTATGGACTGGTTCTTCAGCACGCCGCCGAAACCACCCATCGCATGACCCTTGAAGTGCGCCAGATTGATGACAAAGTCATAGTTCTGAATATGTTTGCCCACGATGTCGTACTTGATGTAGGTCTCATCCTTGACAGGTATCTGGATATCGCCCTCTTCGTCCATTATGTCCACTTTCGCGACAGCCTCGAAGCCACGCTCCGCTATGGCCTTGCGGTGAGCGGCGGTGGTGCCTCGGGATCCGCCATAAGCGGTGTTGCACTCGATAAAGGTTCCGTTCACCTCATGGACAAGGTCGGCGATAAGCTCTGGACGCAGATAGTTGGCTTCCTTGGACTCCCCTGTGGAGATCTTCACCCCAACACGACCGAAGGCCTTGACTCCGAGAGCCTTATAGATCTTGACCAAGCCTTCAGGGCTGATGTCCGAAGTGAAAAAGACCTTGGGAGCGGCGGCGTCCTGGACCTCATGGGTAGTCTGCTGGGTGGCATCAGTATTCTGAGCTAGACGTGTTCCGGAACAGCAGGTGACGGCCAGGACCGTCAACAAAGTTGCGAGGGTTAAGAATATTCGTTTCATGTTATCTCATTATTGTTTCTTCAAATACAATATCTTGCTGGGGGATGCCTGCGGCGGTTAGCGTCTCGAGCATCTGGGCAGGGTTGGAGCAGGTTTTAATCAAGACGGCGGCGCCGAGGCTGCGGAGAGTAGCGGCCTTCTCGGCGAAATCGGCATCGGACGGATCCAACGGGCCGGCCAGACTCTTACCTTGGGCATTCTTCAAGCCCTGAAGGAGAGTCTCAAAGTCGGCGGAATCGATAAGCAGAGCGGCCGAGGACACTGAAGGATCACTCTGTATCAGGCGGACAAAGCGCTCCATCAAAGCCGGAGTGTCAGGCAGGCCATCCAGGTTGACATCGAGAACGGAGGCACCGTCCTCAGCAAGCTGGCAAGAGACAGTGAACAAGGCTTCGTCATATTCCCCACGCTCCATCATTCCAGCGAAATCGGCGGACTTCCCGACATGGGCAGCGGTGCTCACCGTTATCGGCCCATCACCCATATTCCACATTTCCAACCCACTTAAAATCAACTGCTTCTCGCATGGAGGCACCGTCCGGGACCTCAAGGACGGGAATGCGTGAATATGGTCCGGAGACGTGCCGCAGCAGCCTCCATAGAGGTTCACTTCCCCATCCAGTCCAGCCATGTGGCTCGACATAGTCTCAGGGCACTCGTCATATTCTCCGGAACCATTCGGCATTCCGGCATTGGGATAGCAGACCAAAGGCACAGGGCACCACGCTCCCAGTGAATGGACCAGCGGGAGGAGGCCTTCAGCGCCCATGGAGCAGTTGAATCCGAAGGCGGCGAGCGGCGCATGGGACACGGCCGCGAAGAAGGCTTCAATGCTCTGCCCGGTAAGCACACGGCCGCTGCCTCCGCTCACCGAGACGGAGACGATCACAGGGAATCCCGGCTCTGCCTGATGGACACCATACAATGCAGCCTTAGCGTTGAGAGCGTCAAAACAAGTCTCTATGATTATGAGGTCAACCCCACCCTCGATCAAGGCTCTAGCCTGCGCGGCATAGGAATCAGCCACTTCATCGAAACTGCAGGGGCGCCATTCGGGACGGATGAAATCGGAGACGAGCGAAAGGGACTTGGAGCCAGGCCCCATATTTCCCGCCACCCAGACCTTACGAGGCGCGGCATCGGCAACTTCACGCGCTATTTTCGCGGCCGCCAGAGCCATGTCCGGAGCCAAGGATGAAAGTCCATATTCCTGCTGGGCTAAGGCATTGGCGCTGAAACTGTTAGTCTCGATGATATCCACTCCTGCCTCCACATAAGATTGGTGAATGGAACGGATCACATCGGGCCGGGTAAGGTTGAGACACTCGTTGTCACCTTTCACATCACGTGTCGGGGCGATCGGCAGACCTTGCCGGAAATCCTCCTCGGCAAGGTTGAACTTCAGTATCTGGGTGCCCATTGCCCCATCCAACCTCAGCGCGCGTTCCTGCCGCAGGGTGTCAATAGAGAAAACGCCGTCTTTTGCCATTCCTTAGACTATATTTAAAGAACCGGCGGCGAAAAGAACCAAATAACCAAGCACGACACTGATCAGGCCTATGATGATACCCATCCGGACCATGTCTTTCTGTTTGATGAGGTTAGTGGCGTAAGCCAAAGCGTTCGGAGGGGTGGAGATGGGCAGGATCATGGCGCTGCTGGATGCGATGGCGACTCCTATCAGCACGGTGGAAGTGCCACCGACAGCCGCGAGTTTATCGCCCATGGCCATACAGACCACAACCAAAATAGGCATGAGGAGCGCGGCGGTGGCGGAGTGGGAAATCAGGTTGGAGAGACCGTAGCACAACAGGCCGGAGAGCAGGACGATAAGGAGCGGAGGGAAGTTGCCGAAAGGAATCGCGCGGACCACCAGCGCGGCGAGTCCGGAACCGTTCATCGCATATCCAAGGGCGAAACCACCGGCGACCATCCAGATGACCGACCAGTTGATCTCCTCAAGGTCATATTTGGTGACTATGCCGGCCAAAGCGAAGACAGCGAAGGGGATGAGCGCGACCGTGTAGGTGTTGATACCGGTGACCGTGTCCATCATCCAGAGGAGGATGGTGACTATCATAGTGACAATCACCAGAGTGGTTTCCTTGCCCTTCTTCATCTCGCCCTCTATTTTCAGTTCTATGGTCTTCTGGGAGAACGGGAATATCTTCTTGAGCAATGTCCAGGCGATAAAAATCATGACGATCACAAGAGGGACCATGAAAATCATCCACTGGCCGAAACCGATACCCATGGCCAGACCCTCAGGATCGTTGAGATATTTAAGCGCTATGGTGTTGGGAGGAGTTCCGATGGGAGTCCCCATTCCACCCAGATTAGCTGCGATGGGAATGCTGAGCGTTAAGGCTGTCCTGCCCTTTCCGGCCTCCGGAAGCTGCTTGAAAACAGGCGTGAGGAAGGTGAGCATCATGGCGGTCGTGGCTGTGTTGCTGATGAACATCGAGAACAAGGCGGTCACAAGCATGAAGCCCAGAAGGATGTTCTCACTCTTCTTGCCGAATGGCGTGAGCAGCACACGGGCGAGATGCACGTCAAGACCTGTCTTTGTGGTCGCGATCGCAAGAACGAAACCACCGATAAAGAGCATCACCACCGGGTCGGCGAAACTGGCCATCACTTGCTTATAGCTAAGGAGTTGCCCCGCAGCCGGATCGCATATCCATTTGATGCCGGAGTCGGAGGTGCACAACAGCAGCAGAACCATAATTGACACCGAGGTCGCCCAGGCGGGAACCATCTCCAGCACCCACATCAACGTGGCATAGACGAATATCGCTATGATCCTTTGCTGTACCGCAGTGAGACCATCAATCCCGAAGGATTCAGTGGGCAAGAACCAGAGTACGGCGACGATGATGGCAACAAATATGAAGCCTAAACTTTTCTTCTTTAATAAAGCGGGGTTGAACCTGTTGCTCTGACGCAAATTGTGCATCTGCTCAACCAGATGGAATCCTGTGAAATTCTTGAACATAGTGTCGTTACAATTTGGTTGGGAGATTATTCATAGTTAAAGCGGATGTCAACGGGGATTCCGGCGTTCTCAAGGACCCGTTTGTCAGACAGGCTCTCGGGACCGGCGATCCCGTATTTGTCGATACAGGTTTTGGCCGCCTCGAAGTCACCTTGAGCCTGGATGCGAAGTATCTCAGCGCCAAGTGTTTCCAGGGCCTGCCAGGTCTTGTCGTAGTCGATGCTGTAACGACCGGAAGGATTCCAGATGATGGACTTGCTCTCAAGCAAGTAGTTATAGACGAGAATATTCGCGACACCCGTAGGGTCAGCGGCGCCGAAACGGGTGGAACGTATCGTGTTGGTGACGAAAGTGGTGAGCACATCTTCCTTCTGGAAAAGGGCTGAGATGTTGTAGTCTTCAGCCTCCTTGGCGCAAAGCCAGGTGCCCAACACATTGGATTTCGCTTTCTCAAGGACAAGGGCCTCGCTGCCGAGAGCCTCCGCCACAGTTCCCTTCCCATTGATGGTCTCTTTCACACCAAGCCCTTTCGCAATCTCACGGAAAACGATGATCCAATAGAACGCGCTGGCATCAATGTGTGGTTTATAGACATCCTCCAGGAGCGCGTCCCCGACCGGATGGACCGTGCGGTTGAACTTCTCCCGGATGATGTTATCGAATATGATTGAGCGGGTACCCAGCTCCTGCTGCATCTTCGCGTCATACGGTAAGTTGATTCCGATCACCTTGAAGCCGGCGTTGGTATAGCCACCGCAGTAGAGCACGTTGCAGGAGAATATATCCGACTCGGAGCCAGGAACGAAAGCATGGTTGGCCGGATCGCCGGGCAGCATCTTCTGCAGCTCCGGCATACGGGCGGACAAAGCGTTGAGTTCCTCAGTGCGCTGGAGATTCTTCAACAGGACATAGGCTCCGTAAGATGCCTTGGTGCCATGGAGGGCGTCATCCTCAGCCTCGATGGGGCCAAGCACAAGGTCCATCTTGCTGTCGTTCATCTCCAGCCAAGCCTTGTTGCTATCGTAATAGTCATCGGTCTTGAGGCCCTCGATCAATTCGAGAAGATAGTTCCGGACGCTCTCCTTGATGGTAACGTCGGCCGCCCTCTGGAGATACTCCTCAATCTTGGCGATATGCTCGGCATAAGCGTCGTGGTACCAGACGGCCTTGAGGTTACCATCCTCCGCGCGCCGTACGAGCGTGTAAGGGCTGTTCTTGTTCGGATCGTTCCACTTTTGGAACTCCTCAGCTGTCATGTCAGCGGGATAGAAACCGGCCCCGTCGGGCTTGCTGCCATATCCCGGAAGGAAGGGTTTCCCGTCGATGCGGTCCCAAGGGCCATAGTTGATTCCGGCATAAAGCTTCCAGGAAGGATTTGAGAGAGAGTTCATTAAGGCCTCACCATCACCGAAATACTGCCGCCAGTAGATTTTGTCAACCTCATCGGCAGCCATCCTGTAAAGCCTCAGGACTTCTTTTCCATTGTCGGTGATTCCCGTCAGATCAGGTGAGGGAATGGTCACCTCGGCATAATTCTTCAAGAGCCTGTCCACATCAACCTCATTCCGGGCGCAAGACACAGCGACCAAAACGAGGAACGACAACACAGCTGAAATATTCCTCATAACGATAATTTTAAATAGTCTGTAAAGATAGCAATTATGAAGGTATCAAGAAACCGTTCAAGCCCGGAATGACAATTCGAGCCTTACAGTCTGGGTCTTTGAGCTGAACAAGGTGACAGATAGATGTCCGTCATGGATTGTCTCCTCGATTCTTGCGCCCGGACACCTGACCTTTCGCAGGTTAAAATGATCAGGAATCCTGAAATGCTGGGTCACAGGGAATCCGCCGACCAGATTGACATTCATCCAGAGCGTGCCATCTTCACACCGGTAATCGGAAATCTCGAGAGCGTTCATCGATATGTGTCTGTCGCTTCCTATCCATTGCGGATAGTCCCGTTTTTTGTGAAGGGAGAAGACCCGGACTCCATGAGCGGGAACAAGAGCCTGCAGGACACCATCATCCATGCTCCCGGCGGCTCCGGTCCAGAATTCGTACGTGTCCCTTGACGCAGACTCGATGCCTAGTTCTTCCGTAGTCACAGAGATCACGGAGTCCTGGTCTGTCCAATTGAAAAGCGCCACGACTTGATACTCAGGCATCTTCGAATTGTTGACGCTCAAGTTCCAAACCGGAAGCATATCGAAGTAAGGATACAAGCTCACCGGACGTACCCTGATGGCAGGAAGCGTCTGCTGGAGTATCTTCATTTTGTCCATATCCAAGCCGGCAAGCTTGTCCCCGAAGAACGTAAGCTGGCCCGGAAGGGCGATGATGGTGGCGGAAACACGAGCCTCCTCCGTCGGGAGATCCTTCACGAGCAAAGTGTCCGGATCACAAATCATCGTGATGTTATGGGCGAATGACTGATTCATGAAGCAACGGGCCTGGTTCATGACATTGGGCCAGACAACAGGCTTGTTGGGATGGACTATATCCGCTCCAAGACGGGACGCATCGGCATAAGTGGATTCAGGCCCAGTGCTATGTCCCTGGCATGCAAGAAGATAACAGTCCTCCCCTATGCCTTCACGTATCGCCTTGACACAGAGCTCAAAAGGATTCGGACAGCCCGGATCATGGAAACACGCCCTGATCTCAGGCCTCTCATATAAATGGGCGCAGTAGCTGTGTCCGCGGCCGGACATTCCATCCACTTTAAAGTACTTGTACCCCCACTCCTGAGACGCTATTCTATGAATATTCTTTATGTGCTCAAGGGCCTCGGGAACTGTCGGGTCGAGAGTATATCTCCCATTCCAACAGGAAATCGGTTTCCCTTCCTTGTCGTGGAGAAACCAGTTCCTGTGCTCATTGTAGAACTCGACACTACCCGTCCCGAACGGAGCGGTCCAGAGGCCGGGGATAAATCCAAGCTCCCGAATATCGTCCGCGAGTCGCTTCATCCCTTTGGGGAATTGCTTCTCATTAACCTCTAGGTTCATATTATAGAAGCCGGAAACCGGTAGCTTGTCCGAGTTGCCCTGCCAGGACTCTATATGCCAGATATCGCATCCGAAAGGCTGGAGATATTTCTTCCCTATCCTCGCTTCAGACAGGTTGTCTTCCGCCGTCGCGGTGTCAAAATAGGTGTTCCAAGACATCCATCCCGTCGGGATCTTATGCTCCGGCTTCAAGGTAATAGCCTTATAATAAGGCATATACCTATTCTTGAACCAATCCTCGGTCAGGGTTATGGCGAAGGTGGATTCAGCGGATGAATGGATACGGCCGGACATCTTTAGACCGAACGAGCCGTCTTTTTCGCTCACGATTTCCAGTTCAGCTGCGGAAAAAGAGAGAAGACTGTCTTCCTGGAGGGCGAAAATGCTGTCGTTGTGACGATTGTCCACGATGCCGTTCGAAAGGTTGAGCACCCTCTCGTTCTCATCCGCATGCGTCCTACAAGCGAAAGCGTCCTTTTTGAAAGTGACTTTCCCTTCGAGGGAAAAGACACCTTCATAATTCTGGGCCGAACGATGGAAAAAGAGAATCTCGATACGCTTCCCTTCCGAATTGACAACCCAATATCCCTGTACGTTTCCGGATGGATCCACGATGGCAAACCGGTCGGGGACACCGTCCCGTGATTTGGACAAGGTCCAGCGCACATCCTTTGAGACAAACGATAATTGAGCCTCTATTCTGAATGACGGCGCCGTGATGCGGAGCATGGACATCTCTTCATCGAACACAAAATCCGCAGCTCCGCCAGATGCGCTTTCCGCCCAATCCCGCTCAACCGGCCCGCCATCGCCCTTTGAGGGGAAGGCGCGCATAGTCCCGGACGAAGACAATGCTATCGTCCCGATAGTGAAGTCCTTGATGAATTTCCTTCGTGTTGCCATAAGAATCAAAGCACAGTTATGTCAAAGTTAGCGCTTTTTCTTATCACAACAAATCAAAAAGCCAATGCATCGTTTTCCGAAAAGGAAATATGCGGGAACGACTCCGCAACTTTTTACCAAAATTGCGGGAACTTTTCCGCAATTTTCTTATATTTGTGCCGAAACAATACCGCAATTCACCATGCAAGCACTTTACGACCAATTCTATCAACTTCTGGAACTCACCCCCATGAGCTTCTTCCGGGAACAGCATAATACCATCAACTGGGACGTTCGCATCCTGGGCATCCTGGGCCAGAAAGGTGTGGGAAAGTCCACCCTCATTCTGCAGCATATCAAGCAGCAAGGGATCAAGGATGAGTCCCTTTATGTCGTTGCCGATGATATTTATTTCAGCGCACATACGCTGCTGGAAACAGCGAAGGCTTTCTTCGCCCGCGGGGGCAAATACCTGTACATAGATGAGATTCACAAATACCAGGATTGGAGCAGAGAGATCAAGAATATCT
>OMQO01000071.1 GCA_900313275.1 uncultured Bacteroidales bacterium | reverse complement strand
GGACGGGGATTGTCCGGCTCCGGTGGAACCTGTTATTCCAGTCACATGCACTTCCGGTAGACGATCCATCTTGGCCATCGGAAGGAGGGCCAGCTGAATGGCGGTGGCGAAGCAACCGGGATTGGCGATATGTTTTGCCTTAACTATCTTATCCTTAAATGCTTCCGGGAGACCATAGACGAAATCGCCGGCGTCCGCGGCAAGGCGGAAATCGTTGCCGAGGTCGATGATGGCGCCCTTGTAGCTCTCGGGCAGCGCCTCGACAAAGGGTTTCGCTTTCCCGTGACCGGAGCAAAGGAATAGCACATCGGGATTCCCGGTCGAGCCGGGAATGACAGGAGTCGAGCCGGGAATGACAGGAGTGTCATGCCCGACCTGATCGGGCATCCTTGAAACGAACCGCAGATTCGTCTCACCGAGAAGGTCAGCATGGGCCGCCCAGACCGGCTCACCGGCATGACTCCCGCTCTGAGCGAAAACTATTTCCGCTAGGGGATGGTTCACAAGGATTCTCATGAGCTCGCCGGCAGTGTAACCAGCGGCCCCGATGATCCCGACCTTTATCTTTCCATCAACAGCCATCACAACTCCTTCTCAAGCTTCTCACCTTCATCCTTATGGGCTGTGTAATAGACCCTTAGAGGCGTGGAACTCACCTTGATGAATCCCTTCGCGTCCTCGCTGGTCCAACCCTTCTGCATCTCGCCATATTCCCCGAACTTGGTCTTGACCAAATCGCAAGGCGAATCGACACCAACGGTCGAGAATGACCAGGGGCGAAGCTCCATCGTGACTTTGCCGGTCACATTCCTCTGGCTGCTCTCTAGCATGGCCTCAATGTCCCGCATCACGGGCTCAAGGTACTGACTCTCATGGAGAAACATACCGTACCAATTGGCCACCTGGTCCTTCCAGTACTGCTGCCACTTGCTGAGGGTGAACTTCTCCAGGAATTTGTGCGCCGCCATGATCAGCATCGGAGCGGCGGCCTCAAAGCCGACACGACCTTTGATTCCGATGATAGTGTCGCCAACATGCATGTCGCGCCCGATCCCATAAGGAGCGGCGATCGACTCCACTTTCTGGATAGCCGCGACCTTATCGGTGAACTCCTCCCCGTTGACAGAGACAATCTCGCCCTTATCGAACCCGATCTCGATGATCTCCGAACCTTGGGCTGTAACTTGCTTGAGATAAGCGCTTTCCGGAAGTCCCTGCTTTGAGTCCAGTATCTCGCCTCCGCAGATCGAAGTTCCCCAAAGACCGACATTATAGGAATATTTAAGCTTCTTGAAATCAGCCTTGAACCCATGCCCATTGAGGTAATCCACTTCAAACTGGCGGGTCAGGGCCATGTCCCTGGTGAGAGTGATGATCTCCACCCCGGGGGCCATCACCAGGAAGGTCATGTCAAAACGCACCTGGTCGTTACCAGCCCCGGTGGATCCGTGGGCGATGGCATCAGCCCCTATCTCCTTGGCGTAACGGGCGATAGCCATGGCCTGGAATATCCGTTCCGAAGACACGGAGACCGGATAGGTCCCGTTCCTCAAGACATTCCCGAAAATCATGTATTTGAGGCTCTTGGCGTAATACTCCTTCGTCACGTCGAGGGTCACATATTCCTTGGCGCCCAGTTCATAAGCGCGTTTCTCATTATCTTTCAACTGCTCAGCGCTGAATCCGCCTGTGTCGGCACATGCGGCATAGACCTCGTAACCCTTCTCTTTCGTAAGGTACATGACAGTGAACGAGGTGTCAAGTCCGCCACTATAGGCGACTACTACTTTCTTCTTATTCATATCTCTTCTTCGTTTGTATTATCTTCCTTATCAAGTTCAGCGATCCTGTCAAGGACATCCTGGGGGATCTTCGCGGGAAGGTGCTCCTCGGGGTCGAACAACATCCCGGTGCAGATGCAGTACCGCCTGTCCGTCCTCTTGAGGATGTCCACATTGATGCAGCCCTCGCATCCTTTCCAGAATGACTCGTCGTTTGTCAACTCCGCGAATGTCACTGGTTTATAGCCGAGTTTAGTGTTCATCGCCATCACAGCGGCGCCGCTCGTGAGGCTGAAAATCTTGGCGTTAGGCCAGCGGGTACGGGCCAGGGAGAAGGTCAAGTCCTTTATCTTCTTGGCGATACCAAGCCCCCTGTATTCAGGACGCACGATCAGTCCCGAAGTGGTCACATAGCGCTTGTGCTCCCAGGTCTCGATGTAGCTGAAACCAGCGAAATCATCTCCATGTAACGCGATTACCGCCTTGGCTTCCTCGATCTTACGGGCGATGTACTCCGGTTTTCTCCGGGCTATACCAGTCCCCCGGACCTGAGCGGCCTCTTCGATCGATGTCAGAATCCGCTCCACGTACCCGAGATGCTTTTCCGAAGCCACTTCTATGGTGATGTCTTCAATTTTCATTTTCAACTGTTATAATCAATTTAATCTCTTGTCTTCCAATCCATTGAATATCGTTCCGAGCGAAGACACCAGAGAGTCTCTGGTGACCCCGTCCCTGAGCGCCAAGATGATCGTGTCATCTCCGGCGACAGTTCCCGCCACCTCGGGAAGGGAGTTAGAGTCGATGAGTGCAGCCACCATATTCGCATGTCCCGACATGGTTTTAAGGATCGCAAGGTGCCCGGCAAACTCAATGCTGGTGATGCTGGACGATGATGTGATGGTCTCAATGGAGATGACTCTTTTGGGAGAAGCCTGTCCGGGAAGGCTGTAATAATAGCCCGTCCCGTCATGGAGTTTGGTTATTCCAAGATCACGAATATCCCTCGACAGAGTGGCCTGAGCGACCCCTATGCCCTTTCCCTCAAGAATGGCGGCCAATTCCTCTTGGCTCGCCACCTTTCCGTTTCTGACCACTTCCCTAATGATCCTGTGTCTTTCTGGTTTTCCTTTCACGGCTTGATAATTATTCAGATTTGATGCAAATATATGCATAATTTTTCAATTAATATTCATTGCTGACATTATTTTTCAGTATGCGCTTTTTATATTATATTTGTGAATAGGAAACAACGAGCACAAATGACAGAAAAGATCATCATTCTCGATTTCGGTTCCCAGGTCACACAACTCATAGGAAGACGCCTGCGCGAGCTGAATGTCTATTGTGAAATCTTCCCATTCAACAAAGTCCCCGTCCTGGACGAGAGCGTCAAGGGCGTCATCCTCTCCGGCAGCCCTTGCTCGGTGAGAGACGATAACGCTCCCCAGATTGACTTAAGTGGCATCAAGGGGCACTTCCCCCTGCTTGGAATCTGCTACGGAGCCCAGTATCTGGCCCACAGATTTGGTGGCAAGGTGGAAGGATCCATAGCAAGGGAATATGGAAGGGCGATGCTCGATGTTGTTGATTCTGAGTCGCTTCTGCTTAGGGGCCTACCCTCCCGCTCGCAGGTTTGGATGTCTCATGGCGACACTATCTCGGCTTTACCTGCCGGGGCGAAGGTGATAGCCTCCACTGATAATGTGGTCAATGCGGCCTATTCATTCAGCGGGGAACCCACTTACGCGGTGCAATTCCACCCTGAGGTCTTCCACACCACTGAAGGATCCAAAATCCTGGGGAACTTCGCTTTCGGAATCTGCGGATGCAAAGGCGACTGGACACCAGATTCTTTCATCGAGACCACGGTGGCCGCGCTCAAGCGGCAGATCGGGGATGACAAGGTGATCCTGGGACTAAGCGGCGGGGTTGACTCCACCGTGGCCGGAGTCCTTCTCAACAAGGCTATCGGGCATAACCTGACTTGCATATTCGTCAACAACGGCCTTCTGAGAAAGAATGAATATGAAGACGTGCTGGCATCTTACCAGGAAATGAACCTCAACGTGATCGGGGCGGATGCCTCTGAGGAGTTCCTGAGTGCTCTCGCCGGTGTGACTGAGCCAGAAGCCAAACGGAAGATCATAGGCAGGCTGTTCATCGAGACTTTTGACAAATATGCCAGACGGATAGAAGGAGCGCGCTGGCTCGCTCAAGGGACCATTTATCCCGATGTGATCGAGTCCGCCGGCATCGAGGGAATCGCCTCTAAGATAAAGTCCCACCACAATGTGGGCGGACTTCCTGAGAAGATGGACCTGAAGATTGTCGAGCCGCTCAGGATGCTCTTCAAAGATGAGGTAAGGCGTGTCGGACGCACTCTCGGGATAAAGGAGGAACTGGTTGGAAGGCATCCTTTCCCGGGTCCCTCGCTTGCGGTGAGGATAATCGGCGACATAACCAAGGAAAAACTGGACGTGCTGAGGGAAGCTGATGACATATTCATTAAAGGGCTTCGCTCGTACGATTGCTCCGCCCTCCACTTCCCTTCGGCTTCCGACCCAGGACAAGAGGCCGCCAACTTGTACGATGCGATTTGGCAGGCTGGAGTTATTCTGCTTCCAGTCAAGAGTGTGGGTGTGATGGGTGACGAGCGGACTTACGAGAACCCGGTAGCGCTGAGGGCGGTTGTCTCGACCGACGCTATGACGGCCGACTGGTTCCCCTTTCCCTACGACTTCCTGGCACAGGTGAGCAATGACATAATCAATAAGGTCAAAGGTGTCAACAGGGTTGTCTATGACATCTCTTCCAAACCACCGGCAACCATCGAATGGGAATAATATCTAACTCAGTATCAATATGACTACAAGCAATGTTCGTCCCGCGGATATGGAGCGGATCACAACTGCCGAACTGGCGAGGAAATTCATCGATGAACAGATTAAGGAGCTGCGCACGCAGATTGGAGACAAGAAGGTGCTGCTAGCCCTATCGGGCGGAGTGGACTCTTCCGTAGTAGCCGCTTTGCTCATCAAAGCCGTTGGTAATCAATTGGTTTCAGTTCATGTCAATCATGGGCTCCTCCGAAAAGGCGAGCCGGAGCAGGTGGTGCGTGTGTTCCGCGATGAGCTTCACGCCAACCTGGTCTATGTGGACGCCACTGACCGTTTCCTCGACAAGTTGGCCGGAGTCGCTGATCCTGAGCGGAAACGGAAAATAATCGGCGCTGAATTCATACGTGTGTTCGAAGAAGAGGCCCGTAAATTGGACGGCATCAGTTTCCTTGCCCAAGGGACGATCTACCCGGACATTATTGAATCCGGCCCTGTCAAATCCCACCACAATGTGGGCGGTCTCCCGGAAGATCTTCAGTTTGAGCTCGTTGAGCCTATCAAGCTGCTTTTCAAGGACGAGGTTCGCATGGTCGGAAAGGAGTTGGGACTGCCGGACAATATGGTCTTCCGCCAGCCGTTCCCTGGTCCTGGACTGGGTGTCCGCTGCACCGGAGCCATCACTCGTGACCGTCTGGAAGCCCTTCGAGAGAGCGATGCCATCTTGCGCGAAGAGTTCGCCAAGAATGGTCTTGAAGGCAAGGTGTGGCAGTACTTCACTGTGGTTCCCGACTACAAATCTACTGGTGTCAAGGACAACAAACGCAGTTGGGACTGGCCGGTTATCATCCGCGCCGTCAACACCCGCGACGCTATGACCGCAACCATTGAGGAGATTCCCTACGAGTTGCTGCATCACATCACGAAGCGCATAGTGACGGAAGTTCCTGGCGTGAATCGTGTGCTTTATGACCTCACGCCGAAGCCGACGGGAACAATAGAGTGGGAGTAAGAACCAGTTACTTCAGCCGCGATGAAAAACCGTACGTTTCTCATTGATAACGAGAACTTTAGCTCGTTTGAGGAAAGACTGTATGGTTACACTGTCTCCGACACTGGGGACATCCTTGTTGACGAGCTGCCTGAAAGGCCGGGAGATACCGGCCTTTTCGTGATGGTGACCAAAGAGGATGGCGATCTGCGCATAGCCAAAATCATAGCGGAGACCTATGGGTTGAACTTGAATTCAGACAATGCGTTGAAGGAAGTTGAATCTGACTTTGAGCAGCCTCTGACCGCGGACTTGGCGTACAGTTCATGCCTGCACACTTCTTCCGGATCCAGCAATCTTGTCATCTTCTTTGAATCCACTTTCGCTAATATCCAATCCAGAGTATTCTTGGATACATGCTTCAGACATGTCGATTGGAAATCAGGGTCGGACCATTGGTTTACGAACTGGAAAAGAATCAATATTAATTGATATAATAGATACGGCCATGAAAATGATTCTAAGACTGATTACCGTGGCGGCACTTGCGCTTATGCCATTCATGGGGAACTCGCAACCGTCCAACCCCTATGAGCTTCCTGATCCCCTGAAAATGGAGGATGGAACAATCGTGAGGACTAAACGCCAGTGGATAAAAGAGCGTCGTCCCGAGATAATGGAAATGCTTCGCTCCCAAATGTTTGGCCGCGAACCGGGGCAAGCTCCCGACCTCCATTTCAAAGTGCTCGAGGAAAGTCCGGATGCCTTTGGTGGTTTGGCTACCAGAAAACAGGTCAAGATCAGCTTCGACAAGGACGAGAAGTACTACCTCGTCTTGTTGATGTACATCCCTAACGACCGGAAGGGGCCTGTTCCCGCGTTCCTGGGAGCCAATTTCAAGGGCAATCACGCGACGACAAACGATCCGTACGTCCTTCTGCCTTCCCCCGACAAGCTGGCAACCTACGCTCCCAACTACAAGATTGAAGAGCGAAACACGAACGGTCATCGTTGGGAATATGAGTATATTCTCAAGCACGGCTACGCGGTCGCGACTTTTTGTTACAACGATGTCGATCCGGACTTCCACGATGGCTTCCATAACGGAGTCCACCAATTGATGGATGGTGACAAACCAAGGGACGGAGAGTCTTGGGCGACCATTTCCGCATGGGCTTGGGGACTTTCCAGATGCCTGGATTTCCTGGAGACTCAGAAAGAGATAAACGCCAGGAAAGTGGCTGTCCTCGGACATTCAAGACTAGGCAAAACTTCCCTCTGGGCTGGAGCCACAGATCAGCGATTCGCTTTGGTAATATCCAATGATTCAGGATGTTCCGGTGCGGCAATCGCCAGAAGAAAGTATGGAGAGACAGTTGAGAGAATCTGCAAGTCATTCCCGCACTGGTTCTGCACCAACTATTCCGCTTATGGTGGCAGGGAGGAGAAGATGCCTTGGGACCAGCATGAGTTGATAGCGATGATAGCCCCCAGACCTGTCTATGTCGCGAGTGCTAGCGAGGATGATTGGGCTGACCCTGTCGGTGAATATTTCAGCTTGGTAGGAGCGGCTTCCGTTTATAAGCTATTCGGTTATGATGGAATAACTGACAGGACCGTCCCCGAAATTGAGCATCCCGTCGTGGTCGGCAGAATGGGACACCATATCCGCCGCGGAGAGCACAATGTAAGGCTCTACGACTGGCAGCAATACATCAGTTTCGCTGATCGTTTCCTGAAATAGATCCTCGCGGAAAACTACAGAGAGAATCGGACAACGCCCATGACACGATGGTTGGTGATCCAGTGGAGATCTTCCATCGGTTTGGCGTAATTGTCGAGATGTGACTCATTTCCGTACAGGACGGAGGTGTTGTTATATTCAACCGCCACTGTCAACTTGCCGATGTTGTAGGCGATTGTCGGCGTCACGCGGTACATCTGGGAGATTCCTTTCGATCCGGCCGAAGAATAATAGACATCCTCAGCCAAGCAGAAGCCGTTCTCGTCAACCGAGAGGTTATGGGCAGTGCCCAGTGCCATCATATATCCTCCCATGCACATGAACTGCAACTTCCTTCCCACGGAGAAAGACAAGAAAGAGACAGTGGAGCGGAGAGGCGTGTATTTATACTCATAGATGTCACGCCAGTCATACCTCGCATAACCGCCCATCAGACGGAGATGGTCGCCTCCCTGAGCGAAAACCGACTTAGCGTTGATCTTGAACATCCCTTTCTCGAATTGGAGATAAACGAAAGGGCTGATCATGAATATCCTGTCCCTGACTTTTGTCCCGATATCATACCATACGTCATCCTGAATGCCCCTGGCTGTGGTAAGCCATCTCGGCTTCAGGCTGATCATATCAGCGCCAGCCTTAGCGGTGAAATGCTTCCCTGTGTAAGACAGACCGCCATACAACTCGGGAATAAGGCCGTATTTGACATAGTTTTCTGACTCCCCTAAAGGGCCGGTAGGCAAAAACTGCATCGGATAAAGCGCCCCTACAGTGTAATGAATCCGGTTGGCGAAGGTATATTCAATCATCAACTGCGGACTCCAGTTGAAGGGAGTGAAAGGAGCTCCGGTCTCCATGTTGACGCAATATGGAAGGTCCGCCGCCATCGGATGCCAGCTCTGCCCTACCCTGAAGGCGAAACTGTTCTCCATGTAACCGAGCTTATCCCAATAGAGATCCACATAGGCGTGGCGCAGACGCAAGGTGGCGGTGTTGCCGTTCATCAGGTAGAAATCACCTTCCAGCTTGCCATCGACCTTGAACGAGCCATAGTTGAATCCCTTGACATTGACTCCAAGCCTTGTCGTGATAGCGTAAGCTTTCAAGGACATGTTATCATAAATGTCCTCTCCCATGTAGTTGTACTTACGGTCAAGGGGACGGAAGTAGAACAGGTCTTCGGAGCCGGCCTTTGAGTCCCTCGTGTCGAAAATGGCGGCTGTACGGAAATAACCGTAAGGCTCGAGACTGTTCTTGAAATTCACCTTATGGCTCTGGGCTGAAAGAGAGTCAGCCCAGAAAGCCATGGTGATTATCCATAAAAGCGCAAATGACTTTTTCATAGCATAGTATGGTTTGAGTAATAAAACTACGATTAGAATCTGATGTAAGTCTGGAACCACAGATCGTTGTAATTGGCAGAGGCCAAAGTCTTGTCATTGTGGTGACGGAACTCAAGCTGGAAGTTGAGATTCTTGTGCAGACGGAAGTTGGCGCAAGCCGAATACATATCGTGGCGTGTGCTTGAGGTGGCGGCGCTGCGGAACTCGTCCCACTTGAGATAGACCTTGAACCAGTCCTGAAGAGGAACACCTGCGGTCACATAGAAAGCGTCAGCTCCACCGCTCTGCTCTTTCTCACCAGCGATCGCGGTAGCGTACTCGGCTCTGACTGTCCAGTTGTCGCGGTTAAAGTCAAGGCCAGTGCTGATACGCTCACGCTTCCAGTCAACGCCTTTACCGTCGATCCAGTTACCCTTCCAACCAAAGACACCGACCTTCAAGCCTTTGATAGGCTGGAGCTGAATGGTACCGATTACATCCTTCTTCTTGTCAGCATCGGTAAGGTTGATACCCTGGCCATTGTAAACACCCAACTGGTAGTGGACGAGATTGTGGTTGTCATTCCCGATGGGAAGGAAGTCGCCCTGTACCTGAATACCAAGGTCACGGCCTCCCATATTGGCCTCTCCTAAGCGGTCACCCATTCCGGCCATTTTCTGAACCAGGAAAGAGAAATCACCCACACCCACATCCCAAGGATTCATGGGATTCTCGAATGTGAAAGCCCTCTTGAATTGTCCCATCTTCACGGAAAAGGCGGTGTACTTCGCCCACTCAACATAAAAGTCTTTCACATGGGGAGTTCCGCTCGCGGCCTGGAACTGGATACGATATTTGAAATCATTGAAGATTGAGCCATCGACATAAAGCCTGATCAGCCTGCATCCAAAACCGGGACCGCCATTGGCACCCTCCTTGTCAGTGTACTTGT
>OMQO01000074.1 GCA_900313275.1 uncultured Bacteroidales bacterium | reverse complement strand
AGGTGGAAGAGATCGAACGGATAAGGGATCATGGCCTGAGGGCTGTCTATGGCAACTGGGCCTATCTTAAGAATAGTCCCAAATTCAGGGAACAATTTGAGAATAAGCGTCTTGAGTGGGTGGCCTGCATCGGTGGTAAGCGGGAGTCCCGCCGCCTTATGGGAGACGTTATCCTGAAGGAACAAGACATCACTGGCAATGTTGAGTACGACGATGCTTCCTTCACGGCGACCTGGGGAATGGACCTTCACTATCCGAAGCCGGAGCCGGGGATGGAGGGTGAGGAACCTTTCCGTGCCACCAGTGTCACCAAGCGGCATAACGAGTATGCGGTTCCCTACAGGTGCCTGTATTCCAGGAATATAGACAACCTGATGATGGCTGGGCGAGATATTAGTGTGACCCATGCGGCACTCGGCACCATCAGGGTGATGCGCACTGGTGGGATGATGGGCGAGGTAGTGGGAATGGCGGCGTCCATCTGCAAGTCTCACAGGTGCTCCCCGCAGGGTGTTTATCAGAAGCATCTCGACGAGCTTAAAGCGCTGATGACCGCTGGAGTGCCATATGCCAACATCGTCCGGCCGAACAAGATCCAGCAAGACTGGGCCGATGCCGAGATCGGTGTCTTGATCCATTTCGACATGCAGGTATATGTCCCTGAATACAACTGGAGGGAATACGGTTCTCACCCTGACGCCAGCGTGTTCAATCCCACCGAGTTAGACACCGACCAATGGCTGGAGACTGCCTCAAAGCTTGGGGCGAAGTACGCCGTCCTTGTCGCGAAACACGGCAGCGGTTTCAGCCTCTGGCCAACCGAGGCGCACGATTACAGCGTCAAAAACTGCCCCTGGAAAGACGGCAAGGGCGACATCGTGGCCGATTTCGTGGCATCTTGCAAGAAATACGGGATCAAACCAGGCATCTACGCCAACACCAATGCGAACGGCTATCTTCACACGGACCGGGGAATAACCAAAGAAGGTGGGCCTGTTTCCCAGGTTGAATATAACGCGGTGGTGGCCAAGCAGTTGACCGAGCTTTGGAGCAACTACGGAGAGCTATTTGAAATTTGGTTCGATGGCGGAGTGCTGACACCCAAGGAGGGCGGGGCGGATGTGCTCCCGCTTGTTAAGAAACTTCAGCCAAACGCGATAGCGTTCCAAGGGCCTTACGGCCATGATAATCTCATCCGCTGGGTCGGAAATGAACTTGGAACAGCTCCGGACCCCTGTTGGGCGACTGCTGACTCAACGACCAACTCAGATGGAGTGCTTGTCGTGGATGGCCTTAACGGCAGGCCTGACGCCCCGTTCTGGTGCCCTGGAGAGTCTGATTTCACCCTTCGCAGACAGAGCTCTTTCGGAGGTGGCTGGATGTGGCATGAAGGAGAGGATGACACGTTGTATTCCCTTGATGAGCTCATGGAAAAATACGAGACCAGCGTAGGGCGCAACACAAACATGCTGCTCGGACTTGTGATTGACCGCCGTGGCTTGATTCCCGACGCTGATGTCAAACTGGTCGAGGAATATGGCGAGGCGATTCGCCAGCGCTACGGTACTTCGTTGGCAGAGACCAGTGGCAAGGGCTCCAAAATGGTTCTGAGCCTTTCTTCCCCAACATTGGTCGACCGTGCCGTGATTCAGGAGGAAATCGCTGAGGGTGAGCGTGTTCTGGCCTGGCATATAGAAGGCGTCAAGCCCGACGGCTCCTCAGTAGCACTTTGCTCCGGAACCAACATCGGACATAAGCGCATCGCCCGATTCGATCCTGTCGAACTTTCATCACTTCAGTTTGTGGTGGACGACTACAAAGTCGAACCACAAATCAGGAGATTCGCCGTTTTTGGGAAGTAATTCTATACCATTGTTCAGCGGAAATAGCTAAATTCGCACCTGAGGAGAAGATCAAATACGAGTACGATATGACAACAGAGCGGGACATACGGAACCAGATTGCCTACAGCCGTGAGGAAGGACGAAATGAAGGACGAGCAGAAGGGCGAGCGGAGGGGATAGAAGAAGCAAGACGTCTGATTATGAAGAGACTCAAAGATAAGGGGTTCTCTGATGAGGAAGTCGCTTCCATTCTAGGCTGATATGCTTTTCGGGCACCGTTTTCGCTTCAAGCCAATATATTATTCGTACCTTTGTTCTTTCATTTATCGCATATGAAATTAATCGTAGAAAGCGGAGCAACTAAGACTGATTGGCTGGCCTTGGCGGAGGACGGTTGCAGGGTGAGTGTCAGGACAGGCGGAATGAATATATCCTCGATGCCACAAGAGGCTGTGAATGAGGTGGTTGAAAGTGCTGTCGCGGAGTTTCGCAAGTCGGGAATCTCCCAGTTCGAGAGCATTCATTTCTATGCCGCGGGGTTGATCTGCCAGCCAGGAGAGAGCGTTCCCGCTATGGCCCAAACCCTTGATGTGGTTCTGCGTGGTTTCTTCCCGGACGCAAGTATTGAATATGCTTCCGACACCCTTGCCGCTGCGAGAGCTGTCTGTGGCCATCAGCCGGGAATCGCGGCGATACTCGGAACCGGCTCAAACAGTTGCCTTTACGATGGCGGGAAGATAGTTCGGAATGTGCGCTCAGGAGGTTTCATCCTCGGAGATGAAGGCGGGGCGGCGAGGCTCGGGAAACTGTTCATGTCTGATTTCTTGAAAGGTCTGGTTCCGGAACCCGTGGCGGGAGAGTTCGCAAGGGATTTCGAGGTTGATTACATGACGGTCGTAAAGAATGTCTATAAAGGTGGGACACCGGCTGGGTATCTTGGCTCTTTTGCCCCGTGGATCACCAGCAGATACGAATCATGTGATTATATTAAAGAATTGGTTGACAACAATTTCCGTGATTTCTTCGAGAGGGCTTTGAAGCAATATGACACCGACCTTTACCCGGTCGGGGTGGTCGGAGGCTTCGGTTATGCCAACAAGGATATACTTCGGAGGCTTTCCGAACCATACGGGATCAAGTTCTCTAAAATAATAAAAGCCCCTATTGAGGGTTTGGTAGACTATCATTTGGGGAGGGATTAGCATGGAAGACAGGACGACTGAACAATCATCAAGATACGACCATCTGGAGAGCATGTCAACCCGGGAGCTTCTTCGGGCGATCAACACCGAGGACAGGACGGTCCCGGCCGCTGTCGCTAGGGCGATTCCCCAGATTGAGAAACTGGTGGATGGAATAGTTGAAAGGGTTTCCCGGGGGGGACGCGTGTTCTATATAGGAGCGGGAACAAGTGGCCGTCTGGGAGTCGTGGATGCCTCGGAGATTCCTCCGACTTACGGAGTCCGGGACGTGTTCATAGGCTTGATGGCTGGAGGTGACAGGGCTATCAGGGATGCCGTGGAAGGTGCTGAGGACTCGCTCACCGGAGGTTGGGAAGACATGTTGCCCTTCTCTCCAGGTCCCGATGATGTTCTTGTGGGCATCGCGGCTTCAGGGACTACACCCTATGTGATTGGCGCTATCGAGACCGCGCGTTCCCAAGGGCTTCTGACGGGGTGCATCACTTGTAATGAGAATTCTCCTGTCGCCGCGGTGGCTGAGATCCCCATTGTGGTCGTCGTCGGCCCCGAATTCGTCACAGGCAGCACCAGGATGAAGGCCGGAACTGCCCAGAAACTTGTTCTGAATATGATTTCGACCTCATCGATGATCCGCCTCGGGCATGTCAGAGGCAGTAAGATGGTCGATATGCAGCTCACGAACCACAAACTGGTGGATCGTGGGACGAGAATGATTATGGAGGAGACCGGCATTGAGGATTATGACTATGCCCGCTCCCTTCTCCTGCAGCATGGTTCTGTCAGGGAGGCGGTAGCTTCTTTGCAATCAAAGACTTACATGGCATGACATTACCTGAGAGATACCCTTCCAAACTGCTTGAGGACGCCGTCCAGGCGATAGGCTCACTTCCCGGAGTGGGGAAGAGGAGTGCGTTGAGGCTCGCCCTGCACCTGCTGAGGCAACCTCAGGAGAATGTGCATCATTTCGCGGAATCGATTGTGAAGCTTCGTGATGAGGCGAAGTATTGCAAAGTTTGCCAGATGATATCGGATGGGGACATCTGCTCCATTTGCTCGGATGGAAGCCGGGACAAGAAATCGATCTGCGTCGTTGAGAATGTCCGGGATGTGATGAGTATAGAGAACACGGGGCAATATCACGGCCTCTACCATGTCCTTGGCGGGATCATCTCCCCGATCGCTGGAGTCGGCCCGTCGGATTTGACCATCTCGTCTTTAGTTGAGAGGGTCAAAGAAATGACTTCTTCTCCTGCGGCTATACCCTCCGAGGTTGAGGTGATTCTGGCCTTGAGCGGTGACGTGGAAGGGGAGACGACCTCGTTCTACATATTCCGGCAGATTTCCGGATTCGGCGTTCGAGTATCTTCTCTAGCCAGGGGATTGGGCTTTGGAGATGATCTTGAATATGCCGATGAGTTAACCCTTGGCAGGTCAATTACCGGCCGTCAACCATTCAAACCATGATGGGTCTTATTGCAGCCATTCTTCTCGCTTTATCTTTGTGCGCTGATTGCTTCGCCGTCTCCGCATGCTCGAGTGTGACCCTCAAGGATAGCTCATGGGGGAAGGTGTTGCCTGTGGCAGTCGTTTTCGCTGTCGTCCAAGCCGGACTTTTCCTGTTGGGATGGCAATTCGGGGATCTTTTTGTCGGCTTTGTCGGAAAGCTCGCCCCGATCATCGGTTTCCTCCTTTTGCTGTATGTCGGAGGCTCTATGCTCTTATCCGCTTGGAGGAATGAACTGTCACACAGAGATTTGAACGGGATCCGGAATGTCCTTATCGGAGCGGTTGCCACAAGTATTGACGCCTTCTCCGTGGGTGTGTCTTTCTCGATGGACGGCGACTCCGCGGGAGACATGGTCCTCAAGGCGATAGTTCTGCTGTTTGTCACTTTCCTGACCGTTATCGCAGGTATGAAAGGCGGGTCCTATGCCGGACGGCGGTACGGCCGCGGCGCGCTTTGGGCCGGAGGCTCCGTCCTGATTCTTATAGGGCTTAATATCCTCTTCAAATTCATTTAGTTCCGCGTTTTCCATTGTTTTTGCGAAAATATTCCTATTTTTGCGAACCATGATCGCGATCTTCTACAGACGGAATGGCAAGCTGGTGGTGTCCCAGTCCGAGACTGAACTCGCAAAGCTCAGCAGGGAGGACGTCCTCTGGATTGATCTCCTTTCCCCATCAGGAGAGGAGAAACACACCGTTGATGATTTCCTCGGGGAGGAGATCCAGAGCCGCGCGCAGGCCGAGGAGATCGAGAGCTCATCAAGGTATTCCGAGACCGAGAACGCGATTTTCGCCAACACCAACTTCCTGATGCCTGGACCTGAGGACTACACGATGGAGGCCGTTTCTTTCACCTTCGTGGATAATTGTCTCACTACCCTCAGGGATGTTCCTCTCCGCTCTTTCACTGAGCTTCAGAGAAGGATTGTCGCGAAACCTCAGCTTTATCCCAACGGCTACACAGTTTTTGTGAACATCATGGATCAGCGAGTCGACCTCGACGCCGACATGATCGAGTTGATGAGCAAGGAGATAGCCCAGTACAGCAAGAGAATCAATCAGCAGGAAGACATCAATGAGGATTTCCTCCTGGACATCAACCAGTTGCAGGAGAACACGATGATTGTACGTGAGAACATCATCGATAAGCAGCGCCTTATCACCAACATGATCAAGAGCGACAAGTATCCTCCGGAACTGCAGTCCAGGTTCAGTGTCATCCTCCAGGACATAACTTCCCTTATCAATCACGCCAACTTCAGTTTTGAGAGGCTGGAGTACCTCCAGGAGACAGTTTTGGGCCTTATCAACTTGGACCAGAACAACATAATGAAGATTTTCACGCTGGTCTCCGTGCTCCTTATGCCTCCGACCTTGGTGGCGAGTTTCTACGGGATGAACGTGCCTCTACCTTTCCAGGACTCCGGTTGGGCATGGCTTGGCCTCTTCATCTTCATGCTGATGTTGGTCGGTGTCGTCCTATTCATTTTCCGGAAGAAGAAAATGCTCTGATTTTTCTTCCTCAACCATTGTATATCAGATATTTTTCTCTATTTTTGCACGCTTTTCGACGAAGTGGCCTCCTGGTTGACTTTCGTGGAGCGAAAAAATATTGTTAAACAACTAGTTATCATTTACCAAAGTTATGGCAGAAGAAACATTGAATCAAGAATTGAAAGAAACCAAGAAAACGTCCCTCAACGCCTCCGTCGCCCCTGAGGATTTCGATTGGGAAGCCTTTGAAGGCAGCTCCGAGATCTACGGCAACAACGACAGGAAAGAGATCGAAGAGGCGTATGACCAGACTCTCTCCAAGATCGTGGAGAACGAGGTGGTCGAAGGTACTGTGACAGCTATCTCCAAGAGGGAGGTTATCGTCAACATAGGTTACAAGAGCGAGGGTGTCATCCAGGCTCCTGAGTTCCGTTACAATCCTGACCTCAAGGTCGGAGACAAGGTCGAGGTCTATGTCGAGTCAGCCGAGGACCGCAAAGGTCAGCTGATCCTCTCCCACAAGAAGGCTCGCGCCCTCAAGTCTTGGGACCGTGTCAATGAGGCTTGCAACAACGACGAGATCGTCAAGGGCTTCATCAAGACCCGCACCAAGGGCGGTATGATCGTCGATGTGTTCGGAATCGAGGCTTTCCTCCCCGGCTCCCAGATCGACATCAAGCCCATCCGTGACTACGACGCTTATGTCAACCAGACCATGGACTTCAAGATCGTCAAGATCAATCAGGAGTTCCGCAATGTCGTTGTCTCTCACAAGGCTCTCCTCGAGGCTGAGCAGGAGGCCCGCAGGGCCGAGCTCATCAGCAAGCTCGAGAAGGGACAGATCCTTGAGGGTACCGTCAAGAACATCACCAACTACGGCGTGTTCGTCGACCTCGGTGGTGTTGACGGTCTCATCCACATCACTGACCTCAGCTGGGGCAGGATCGACAATCCTGAGGAGGTCGTCTCCCTCGACGAGAAGATCAAGGTCGTCGTCAAGGAGTTCGATCCTAGCCAGAAGAGGATCGCCCTCGGTTACAAGCAGCTCACTCCTCATCCTTGGGACAATCTCGACCAGAACATCAAGGTCGGTGACACTGTCAAGGGTAAGGTGGTCCTTATCGCTGACTACGGCGCTTTCGTTGAGATCGAGCCCGGTGTCGAGGGTCTTATCCATGTCTCCGAGATGAGCTGGTCTCCTAGGCTTCACAGCGCCCAGGAGTTCCTGAAGGTCGGCGACGAGGTTGAGGCTCAGGTCCTTTCCATCGACCGTGAGAGCAGGAAGATGTCTCTCGGTCTCAAGCAGCTCACTCCCAACCCTTGGGAGAGCATCCGCGACAAGTATCCTGTCGGATCCACCCACAAGGCCATTGTCCGCAATGTCACCAACTTCGGTGTGTTCGCGGAGCCTGAGGACGGTGTCGAGGGTCTTATCCACATCAGCGATCTCAGCTGGAACAAGATCAAGCATCCTTCAGAGATGGTTGCTCCTGGTGATGAGATCGATGTCGTCATCCTTGACTTCGACGAGGCCAACCACAAGCTCAGCCTTGGCCACAAGCAGCTTACTCCCAACCCTTGGGATGAGATAGAGCGCAAGTATGCTGTCGGCTCAACTGTCGAGGGTACTATCGCTTCCCTTACCGACAAGGGCGCCAACATCAAGCTTGATGGCGACGAGGGCTTCGCTTTCAGCCGCGACCTCATCAAGGAGGACGGCAAGCAGCCTATCGTTGGTGAGACTCTTCCTTTCAAGGTGGTCGAGCTTCGCAGGAGCACCCGCAGGATCCTTCTTTCCCATGTCAGGACCTACAACGAGGTCAAGCAGGAGAAGGTCGCCGCTGAGGCTGACAACACCAAGAAGGCCGTGAAGAAGATCAACTCCAATCTGGAGAAGACCACTCTCGGTGACATCAGCGAGCTCGCCGCTCTCAAGGACAAACTCGAGAAAGGTGAGTAAGGGATGAACTTCACTTTGACGGTTCTGGGCACGGCTTCGGCCAAGCCAGCCGCCGGAAGACATCAGAGCGCCCAGGTACTTTCAGTGCGTGGGCGCTCTTTCTTGATCGACTGCGGTGAGGGGGCGCAAACACGCCTTGAGGAGTGTCATGTCTCTCCTATGAAGATTGACGGGATATTCATCTCCCACATCCATGGCGACCATGTTTTCGGACTTCCCGGATTACTTTCCACTATGGGAATGCTGTCCAGGATCCGTCCTTTGAGCATCTATGCTCCGCCCAACTTCGGTCCACTCCTTAAATTCTTCCTTTCCTACTTTGGGGAAGGTCTGGCTTTCGAGGTGCGGCATATTCCTTTGACAATGCGGGAACCGGAAGTCATCTATCACACCAAGTCATTGGAGATCAGCGCCTTCCCGCTCAATCACGGGATTGAGACTTTCGGTTTCCTTTTCAGGGAGAAGGAGCCGCAATTCAATGTCAAGAAGTGGAAGATCGGGGAATATGGTCTCAGCCTTACTGAGATTGCGGCCGTGAAGAGGGGAGAGGATGTTGTCAGGGAAATGCCTGACGGGTCTTGTATCACGTTGCCGTTCGAGGAGTTGGGCTACAAGCCTTTCGAGCCTCGTTCCTACGCTTATTGTTCTGACACGGCACCTTTTCCTGAGGAGGCGGATTGGGTAAGGGGCGTTAATCTGCTCTACCATGAGTCGACTTATCTGGATGAGCTTTCAGACTTGGCCGTGGCTCGCCATCATTCGACCACTTCCCAGGCAGCGAGGTGTGCCTCTGAGGCTGGTGTGGGGAAGCTTGTGATCGGGCACTATTCTTCGAGAGTGAAGGATTTGTCGCGCTATGAGGCTGAATGCCGCTCCATCTTCCCGGAGACCTATGCCGCCTCCGACCTCGATGTCTTTGACATCCCACTCATCAAGAATCAATAAATCCAAGGTATTCCTTCCATAACCTCCGCTTCGCGGCCCCTCCCATCGCTCAGCGATGGGCCCCTCCCTCTTACGAGCCGAGGGTGGCTACGGGTTATGGAGGGAATACCTTGGATTGTCAGTTAATGAGAAAAATAATTATATTTGTAGGTTATGAGACGGCTTTTAATAACGATAATGGTGGGATTGGTGGCTGTGGCAGCGTCGGCGCAGTCACCGATCGAGAAATATATCGCCCAGTGGGCGCCGACGGCGGTGCGGGAGATGTACCGGAGCGGTGTGCCTGCCAGCATTACCTTGGCGCAGGGCATCCTGGAGTCGCGTTATGGCCTTTCGACACTTGCTGCTGATGGCAATAACCATTTTGGAATCAAGTGCCACAAAGATTGGACGGGAAAGAAGCAGTACCACGACGATGACGCTAAGGGGGAGTGCTTCAGGGTGTATGACACCGCCGATGAGTCGTTCCGGGACCACTCTGACTTCCTCCGTTATCGCGACCGTTAT
>OMQO01000188.1 GCA_900313275.1 uncultured Bacteroidales bacterium | reverse complement strand
CCTTTTTCATTTTTCGCTTTGTTCGGTATTAAACCCCCGTCCCCGGCCTAATTGATATATTCGTAGTTAATCGTTGTTCCTGTTACCTTGTTCGTGAAAGTCACCCAATCCAGGCCCTCATCATAGTGGATATTCTCGTAGTCGTCGCTCCTCGATACCCACGAAATCATTTCATAGATGAAAGCTGCGGACTCTTGGCGTTCCTCAACAAATACGCCGTTCACGTGTTTTCTCATTGTTCGGTTCATCTCGCTCGGCCCTCCCTATCCATAAAGTTCATACAATACACTATCCGGTGTCTCGTTCCTCGCCTCAATCGCCTGCTGTCTGCGCACCTCGTCGCTCGGGTGCTGGAAGTCGTAAATTTCCTGTTCGGTCAGTTTATTGTTCCTCAGCTGCTCGCCCATCAACTCATATTCGTCGTCGATCGCTGCTCCCCAAAAGTAGCCGTGCATCAGGTGGGCCATCCAGAACCACTCCATCTCGTTCTCGATGTACTCGACCATGTCGGCCAACTCGTCAGCGTCCATGTGTCCACCGTTTTCCTCGGTCCACTTGTCGATGTCATTGTCAGAGACATAGGGATTGAACTCCCGAATCTCGCTCTTGACTTCTTCCCTTGTTTTGCAAAAGTCAGCCGCTATCCTTTGGCTGAGATCCCTTTCCCAAGAATACTTTTGCCTTATATGCCTCGGGAGCCAGATGTTGGCCGCCAGGGCAATCGCCACCGCGACCCAGAGGATAATCTCGCTTTTCTTCATCTTCGCCATGACACTTGAGGCTTTAAATACCGATCTTTCCAAGTGGTTTGAGACCTATTCCAGGCCTGTCGGGAAGGGTGATCTTGCCCTTCTCGACTGTCATTCCTTCAAATAAGTCGTTGCTGATCAGCAGGTTCCCGTCGAGATCGGCAAAATCCACAATGGGGGAGAGCTGGGCCGCTGCGGACACCGCGCATGAGGTCTCTGTCATGCAGCCTATCATAACCTTCATGCCCTCGGCCCTGGCGTAATTGGCCATCTTCCATGCCTCCCGCATGCCGGTGCACTTCATAAGCTTGATGTTTATTCCGGAATATGCTCCCTTGATTGACGGGATGTCCGCTAACCTTTGGATGGCCTCGTCAGCGAAAACCGGTAGGGGACTGTTCTCGGTGATCCAGGCGTTGTCGTCCAGCGCCTCCTTTGGCATCGGTTGCTCCACCATCACCACCCCGTGCTCAGCGAGCCAGTGGATCATTTCCAGGGCCTGTTTCTTGTCCTTCCAACCTTGGTTGGCATCGACGGCGATGGGCAGGTCAGTAATCTCCCTGATAGTCTCGATCATCTCTTTGTCATTGTCCAGGCCGACTTTGACTTTCAGGATGTTGAACTTGTCCGCGCATTCCTTGGTCTTCTCCCTTACCACTTCAGGAGTGTCAATACCGATCGTGAAGGTGGTATTGGGAGTCTTCGCCGGATCAAGCCCCCAGATCCTGTACCAGGGCTGGCCAAGCAGTTTCCCTACAAGGTCGTGTAGGGCTATGTCAACAGCTGCCTTGGCGGCGGTGTCTCCTTCACTAAGCCCGTCCACATAAGTAAAGATGTCATCCAACTGAAAAGGGTCCCGGAACTTCTCCAGGTCCACTTTCCTCAAGAATGCGGACACACTTTCGACGGTCTGGCCAAGATAGGGTGGCATAGACGCTTCCCCGTAGCCAGTGAATCCGTCATATTCGATCCTAACCTGCACATCCGGAGTCGTTGTCCTTGAATAAGAGGCGACTGTGAAGGTGTGGCGGAGTTGGAGCTCATAAGGCTCGAAGCTCAATTTCATCCTCGCGGGACCGGAGGTGTTGACATGGTAGCCTTCGAATGAACTGCCAACAGTCCTTTTTTTAGCCTCTTCGATGCCGATGGATATGGCGGAGCCTACCGCGGCTCCGGCTATCGCGGAACCTGCGGTCTTGATAAATTCCCTTCTGTTGACTGGCATATTCCTAGAGTGTGTCAAGCCATGCCTTCATCTCGGGAGTCTTCGCCATGGCGGAACGGAACAGGGCCATCTGGTTGCGGGTGCGCACCAGGTTGTGCTCCGGATATTTGATCTTGTAATAGGTGTCGCCGTTAATGTAGTCAGCGAAGAAACGGACGGCCTGCATAAACGGGAAGAGACAAGCGGCGTAGGGCAGGTTCTCTTTCTCGATCGGAGTCAGGAATGACTTGGTACCTTTGATGTAACCCCTTGAGAACGCTTTGAATATCTCCATGTCGAAATCGACTTTCTCAACCTCGGGGGAGTCTTCGGCCACAGGATTGGCCGCGGTGCGAAGGAAGTCTCCGAAGTCGGAGAACACGAAACTTGGCATCAAAGTGTCCAAGTCGATGACGCAGAGCACATTACCCTTATCATCAAACATCATGTTGTTGACCTTCGTGTCGCAGTGGCAGATTCTCTTGGGAAGCTTGCCCTCCCTGTAAAGCCTCTCGGCCTTGCACATTTCAACTCCGTGAATGTCAATCTCTTCCAGAATCTTGTGGAGCTCTCCGTCGGCCGGATCAGCGGCCAGTCTTCCGGACTTGTCATCTTGGACGGCCTCAACCAGTTGGCGGAGCCTCAGCTCCATGTTGTGGAAGTCTGGAATGGTCTCTCCTAGTTCGTCCGGAATGTCGGCGAGCATTGCCTCGAAGTGGCCGAAAGCCTCTCCGGCAAATTCCGAATACATCGGATTCACAGTCTCGTAAGTCTTGGCTCCGGTGATGAATACCGACACCCGCCAGAACTTCCCATCGACTTCGACATAGGTCTTCTGACTGTCCTTTAAGGGTATGAATTTCAAGACCTTCCTGTCAATGTCGCTTTCCCCGGCTTCCTCAAGTTTCCGACGGATGTGCCTGGTGGCCGCCTCAATGTTGTTTTGGAGCAGTTCCACGTCGGTGAATATGGCGTTGTTGATCCTTTGAAGCACGTAATCGGGACAATCACCTTCGGTCGTAACCTTGTAGGTGTCATTGATTAGTCCGTTTCCTAAAGGGTTTATCTCCTTGATGGAGCCTTCAATGGCGAAGCGCTCGACAATTCTTTTAAGGTCTTCCATTATCGCTGGTTTTAGTGTTTGACTTTTAATCTTTCAAAAATAACAAATAATCACGAAATTCGCAGGTGTTATGCAAAAGAAAAGATACGTTATCCTTGATGCCCTTCGTGGTTTCGCCATTTTAGGAATATGCCTGGCCAATTTCCCGGAGTTTTCCTTGTGGACTTTCTCGGATCCTTCGTGTTGGACAGCTACCGACAAGGTCACCAGGGCCGTCCAGACATTCCTGGTGGACGGTAAGTTCTACACCCTATTCTCCCTTCTTTTCGGGATGGGTTTCAGCATCCAACTAGCGAACGCCGGACAAAAGACGAGGACTTTCTACCGCCGGATGATCGTTCTTTTCTTGATTGGCCTGTGCCATCTGCTCTTACTCTGGAGCGGTGATATCCTGATGCTTTATGCCGCCATGGGAATGTTGCTGCCTCTATTTAAACGGCTATCTACAAAGAAGATACTTGTTTCCGCGGGAATATTCCTCGTGCTTCCTGTCGTCTGTGAGGCCATATTCGGAAGCACTCTCGCGGATCCCCTTGAGGCTGAGCAGTGGAGGATATGTGCTCTTTACGGCATAACCGAGGCGAATTTCGGGACTTGGCTGGCGGACATCACCAATTACAAAGGAATGCTCCAGTTTCTCCATCAGGGAGCGGTTGAAAGGATGTGGGAATTTGTCTCCAGCTACCGGTTCTTTAAGGTGCTTGGCCTCTTCCTGATTGGTTTCGCCGTGGGAAGGGAAAAGCTGTTCGCCGACTTGGACTCTCATCGGAAACTGTTGAGAAACACCCTGTTATATGGTTTCCTTTTAGGTGCTCCTGTGAGTTTTCTCTACACATGGAGCTCAATGACAGGGGAGCCCCTAGGGCCGCTCGCCCATAGCGTGTTCTATCTTCTGAGCGTCTATCCGATGGGCTTCGCCTATGCGGCCGGGTTCTGCATGCTCTTTGACCGTTCTCCTGAAGGAAAGGGCTGGCTGCTTCTGACCAAGCCCGGAAAGGTCGCATGTACCAACTATCTGATGCAGTCGGTTCTGGGCGTTATCATCTTCTACGGGATCGGATTC
>OMQO01000174.1 GCA_900313275.1 uncultured Bacteroidales bacterium | reverse complement strand
TTGTCTCGATAATCATGATCATCTCCACGACGGCGGCTCTTACCCTTGTTCCGATGCTTTGCTCGAGGATGCTTAAGGCTGGTCCCAAGACCGGGAAACTCCATAGGGCGATATTCGATCCCATCGAGAGTGGTCTTGACAAGCTATCCGCTTGGTATTCAAGGATTATAGCATGGGCTGTCACACACCGTAAGACCGTGATTTTCGGGGCTTTGGCAATCTTTGTCGGTGTGCTCGCCCTTCTAGCTCCCGGCCTTAAGACCGAGTTCTTCCCCACAATGGATGGAGGACGTCTCTCCGTATCCATCGAGCTGCCGGTAGGCACCGAGCAGAGCGTCACGGGTGCTTTCGCCAAACAAATAGCGGATCGTCTTGAATCGGAAATCCCTGAGATAGAGGTACTTCAGTACCGCTACGGCCAAGCCAGTTCCGAAAATGTCATCGGAAGTATGCAGAATAACGGCTCCTATGTGATCTCGATGAATGTGAACATAGGGTCGATGGAGAACCGCAAACGCTCCTCTTCCGAGATCGCTGACATCATCCGCAAGGATCTTCGGGAATACCCTGAAGTGAAGAAAGCGACTGTCACTGAAGGTATGGGAGGAGTCGGAGGAGCCGCGTCTCTCCGTCTTGAGATCTATGGTTATGACTTCGACAAGACGGACAGGATCGCTAAGGAAGTCCAGACCAAGATGCTTGCTGACCCTGCTTTCACTCAGGTTATCCTTAGCCGTGATGATTACACCCCTGAGTATCAAGTCGATTTCGATCGCGAGAAGCTGGCTCTCAACGGCTTGAATTCCACCACAGCTGCCGCGGCTTTCAGCGCCGCGATGAGCGGTTCGGTGAATTCTTTCTATCGTGAGGATGGAGACGAGTACAATATCAGGGTTATCTATGACAAGCGTTTCCGCACAAGCGTTGAGGATATTGAGAACATATTGATTTACACCCCTTTGGGCGGTGCGGTCAGAATCAAGGACCTCGGAACCGTCGTGGAATCTAAAGTGCCTCCTACCATTGAGAGGAAGAACCGTGAGAGGTACATATCCATCACCGGCATTGTCTCTCGCGGATACGCGCTTAGCGATGGAGTGGAAACCACTAACAGGATTCTTTCCGAGACCGACATTCCCAATAACATCTCCACTGAGATTACGGGAGACTTCGAGGATCAGCAGACCATGTTCAAGGATCTCATTGTCCTTATGATCCTTATCATAATCCTGGTCTATATGGTGATGGCCTCCCAGTTCGAGTCTTTCATGAGTCCTCTTGTGATCATGTTCTCGGTTCCTTTCGCCTTCATCGGTGTTATCTTGGGACTTAGACTCACCGGCACGGCGCTCGGGGTAATGGCGATGATCGGTATCATCATCCTGTTGGGTATAGTTGTGAAGAACGGTATCGTACTCATAGACTATACCATCCTTATGCGAGAGAGGGGGATGAATGTCCTGGATGCCTCTGTGACCGCCGCCCGTAGCCGTTTGAGGCCTATCCTCATGACCACTTTGACCACTGTCCTCGGTATGCTGCCGATGGCTCTGGGACGGGGTGAAGGCTCCGAGATGTGGCGCTCTCTGGGTATGACTGTTTGCTGGGGCCTGTCCTTCTCGACACTTATCACTCTTGTGCTGATACCTGCGGTGTATTGCGTGTTCGCAGCCCGTCAGGAGAAGCGCTTAAACAAGAAATCACTTAAAGCGGCAAAATAGTATGAAAGCGATATTCATAGCATACAACCAGGCCTATGGCGAGGAGATTGTCGAGCTTCTTGACGAATATGGCCAGAGAGGATTCACCCAGTGGATAGACATCCAAGGGCGAGGAGGCGAGGAAGGCGAGCCTCACTATGGCAATCATGCCTGGCCCACCCAGAACTATGCGATCTTGACCATTGTCAATGATGACTCCAAAGCGGATGACCTGATGGAAGCGCTGGCTGCCAAGGATCGGCAATACCCGGATCTTGGACTCAGAGCTTTCAGATGGGAAGTTGACAAGATGGTTTAGAGTTTTGCAAGACCCAAGTATTTTATTACCTTTGTCTTTTGACATTAATACGAATAATATGGAAATTATAGCTACTAACGAGAATTTCGCGGAGATCCTTTCCGCTAATAATGTTGTCCTGGTTGATTTCTGGGCCACTTGGTGCGGTCCTTGCCGTATGCTTGGTCCCACGGTGGAGACCGTTGCGGCTGAGTATGACGGTCGTGTCGCTGTTGTCAAGTGCAATGTGGACGAATGCGAGGACATCGCCGTCCAATATGGCATCAGGAACATCCCCACCCTTATTTTCATCAAGGGCGGACAGCAGGTTGACAAGCTCGTGGGCAATGTCCCCAAGGTTGAGATCACCACTAAATTGGACGCTCTCCTTTAAATTGACTTTCAATTATTTATGAATATGAAAAAGATAGCAATCGTTGCCGCTATAGCGGCCCTCGCTTTCAGCATCAATTCAAACGCCCAGCGTTTTGACTACACCAGATTCGGACTCACCGGTGGTGTCACCTCATCTTCCAGCAAGATTAAGGATGTGACCTCCAAGAGTATATCAATGTATCATGCCGGTCTCGCTCTTGAGATTCCTCTCGGAGCCGGTTTCGCTGTCCAGCCTGAGCTTCTCTATCAGGTCAAGGGACTGTCCCTCGACAAGATGGGTGATTCTTCTTTCAAGGAGGTAGGCGATTCTTTCGAGGCCAAGGTCGGTTTCATTGAGCTTCCTGTTCAGATCCAGTGGGGTCCGGACCTCGTGGCTTTCCGTCCTTATGCGTTTTTGGAGCCTTTCATCGGCTACCAGATATCTTCCGGCGGAAGTGAGGCGGCCAGTTCACTCAACAAGGAGCTTCAGAAGGTGGAGTATGGAATGAGCCTCGGTGCCGGTATCGACATCTGGCAGCTCCAGTTCTCAGCCAAGTATTTCTGGAATTTCGGCTCTGTTTACAAGAGCGATGTCGGAAATACAGGCTCCACCATTGGCGGTCTTTTCAAGGACGGTAACAATTTCAATGGCTTCGCCATTTCCGTCGCCCTGTTCTTCTAATCGATTGTCAATATGGCCAGCGAGCGTAAAATCGTATTCTACTGCTCGGCCAGCCGCGACATAGACCAAAAGTTCAACCAAGCCGCCCGGGAAGCCGCCCGTGCGGCTTGCTCGCTTGGATACACGATAGTGTCGGGCGGCACAGTAAAAGGCACGATGGGGGAACTTGCGGATGAGGTTGTCAGGTGTGGCGGCCGGCATGTGGGAGTGATTCCGCGTTTTATGAGCGGAGTGGTGTACCCGGATCTTACCGAGACCATATGGACGGGGACTATGGCCGAGCGTAAGGAGTTGATGCGAGAGGGGACATGTGCGGCCGTGGCTCTCCCCGGCGGGATCGGCACGCTTGACGAGTTGATTGAGACTTTGACTCTGGCCAAGTTGGACATTTATGTGGGCAGGATATTCGCCCTCAATCTGGATGGCTTCTATGAGCCATTGAAGGCCCTTCTAGACCATTATGTGGCCACGGGGATGCTGGACAAGAGGAGCAGGGATTTGATCGCTTTTCCCCGCACTGTGGCTGAGCTCGCTGATGCTCTCAAATAAATCGATATGCTTGGGAAGATAAAGACACTGTTAGGGCAGGACTGGACGGACACCCAGGATTTGATACGTTCGTCCCTCAAGAGTGATATAGACCTTTTGGATCAGACCAATGCCGCTATCCTTTCCACCGGAGGAAAGCAGCTGAGGCCTTTGCTGTCTTTGCTCGTTGCCCGTGTCTGCCGTTCCCAATCCAATGAGCCCCTTCCAAGGGATAGTGTCCGCTTCGCCGCGGCCACGGAACTTCTTCACAATGCTACACTTCTGCACGATGATGTCGCTGACAACAGTTCGGTGAGGCGCGGGGTTCCCACCATTAAATCTCTCCTTGGCGGACCAGCTTCAGTGCTAATCGGTGATTTCTGGCTGGTCAGGGCGATGGAGAACATCTTGTCCTCTCAGACACATGGTGCTACCGCTATCCGGATATTCGCTAAGACTCTTAGCGATCTTGCTGAGGGGGAGATGCTTCAGCTTCAGAAAGCGGAAAGTTGTGACACCACAGAGGAGGACTATTACAGGATTATCTACAGCAAGACGGCTTCGCTTTTTGAGGCAGCAGGAGTGACTGCGGCCATCTCCGTGGGTGCTTCGGACGACTTCACGAGGTGCGTGAAGGAGTATTGTGTCAGCCTTGGAATCGCTTTCCAGATCAGGGATGACATGCTTGATTACTCCGATGGGTTGGACTTGGGAAAGCCTGTGGGAGCCGACCTTGATGAGAGGAAGATCACCCTCCCTCTCCTTGGAGTCCTGCGCTCTGCCTCTCCTGAAGAAGAAGCCAGGATTCGCGCTATGGTCTGTGAAGTCCCGGAACATCCTGAGCATAAGTCTGTTATTAACGATTTGGTCTTTGAGAGCGGAGGCTATGAAT
>OMQO01000135.1 GCA_900313275.1 uncultured Bacteroidales bacterium | reverse complement strand
TGCCGAAACCGCCACTGAAATCAGGACCTGCCTGGCCGTCAACACCGGAGAAGCCGAATTGGTCGTACCTGGCTCTCTTGTCAGGGTCGCTTAGGACTGAATATGCCTCGGAGGCTTCCTTGAACTTCTCCTCGGCGGTCTTTTTCTCAGCATCAGTCCCCTCAACCCAACGGTCAGGATGCCATTTCATGGCAGCCTTCCTGTAGGCCAATTTAATCTCATCGGCTGTCGCTGTCTTTTCGATTCCAAGAACCTCGTAGTAGTCTCTTTTCTCTGCCATAGAAAAACCTCCTATATTCCGACAACTACCTTAGCGTAGCGGATCACCTTTCCGGAGAGCATGTATCCGGTCTGGGCCACATCGAAGACGAGGCCTTTCTTGTCCTCCTCAGCGACTGGCATCTGCGCCACAGCCTCATGAAAATCGGTGTCGAATTTCTCGTCCTTGGCCTTGATCACCTCAAGCCCCTTGGACTTAAGGAAAGCCATCAACTTATTGTAAATCAGTTCCGTACCTTCGACAGCGACTTTGTCGTCGGCTTCTGAAAGCATCTTTAAGGCACGCTCACAGTCGTCGAGGACAGGAAGCAGGCCTTTTATGATGTCGGCGGAAGCGGTGCTGACAAGTTCGAGTTTGGCCTCGGCGGAGTGGCGACGGAAATTCTCGAAATCTGCCATCAGGCGGAGGTAATCGTCCTTTTCCTTGGCCACACTTGCCTTGAGTTCCTCATTCTCCTTCTTTAGGGCCTCAACCAGCTCATGCTCTGCCTTATCTTCGGTAACTGTTTCATTAACAGTCTCTTCATTTACGGTTTCTTCTTTCACTGCTTCTTTCTTTATCTCTTTGTTTTTCTTCTTGCTCATACCCGTTATCCTTTAATACAACAACAAATCATCAAATTATCTGCCAACTATTGATGGCTGACAGAATGGCAGAAGATTCTTCGTCGGCTTCGCCTCCTCAGAATGACAAACGGTTTATCTTAGTTAGAATGACAAACCGGCTTAGTTTTTCTTGGAAAGGTACTGTTCCGCCTTGTAGGTGAGACCCATAAAGACTATGGAAACCACGCAGGCGGCAAGGAACAGGATGAAGACCGTGTCCAAACCTCCGCTCTTCATCACGAACCCCACAAGGATGTTGGCGAGTACGGCCGTTCCAAGAACATAGCCGAGGAATCCGGTCAAACCGGCCGCCGTTCCAGCGGCGTTCTTCGGGGCGAGGTCCAAGGCTTGCACACCGATCAACATGACGGGGCCATAGATGAAGAAACCGATGGCTATGAGGCAGGCTATGATGATTGTGAGGTTGTCAAGATTCTGCCAATAAATGAATATCGCCACGCCGACGAGGGCCATGAACAATATGGTGGGAAGGGCGCGCCTTCCGCCGAAAACCTTGTCGCTGAGCCAGCCGCAGAACAGGGTTCCGGGAATGGCTGCGAACTCGTAGGCGAAATAAGCCCATCCTGTGCTCGTGATGTCTATTCCTTTGTCAGTCAATATTTTGGGCGCCCAGTCAAGGCAGCCGTAACGAACCATATAGACAAAAGCGTTGGCGAAGGCGATGTACCAGAGCAACTTATTGGAAAGGACTGTCTTGAATATCTCCTTGATAGGGATGACCTCCTCGCTTTTCTCAGAATAGTGGCTGGCCGCATGGCCGGACCATTTCTCGATCGAGGGGAGTCCGAGGGATTGCGGTGTGTCCCGGATCATGCAGTAGGCTATGATGGCTATAAGGATAGCGACCGCGGCTGGAAACACGAATGATCCGATTAGGAAATAGTGGTCGGAATGGGTTCCGTAGAACCAGGAACCGAACCAGACAGCACCGTAGGTGGCCATTGGCCCCACAAGAGCGCCTCCAACGTTGTGGGCGCAGTTCCAAACCGACATCCAGGTGCCTCGTTCCTTGATTGAGAACCAATGGGTCATCACTCTGCCGCATGGAGGCCACCCCATACCGTTGAACCAACCGACGAGAAAGTTCAGGAATGACAACAAAGCGATTGCCCAGCCTTTATGCTCGATTCCAAGCCATTGCACAGGGACGAGCATGAAGGCCATCGAGAGGGCCGCCAAGACCAGTCCCAGAGGAAGGAATTTGCGGGCGTCACTTCTGTCGGAGATGCTGGCCATCAAGAACTTGGAGAAACCATAGGCTATGGCGTTCATCGACAGGACCACAGCGAGTTCCTCTGTGGTGAATCCGAGGGCTTCGAGTCCCGGGATAGCCATTGAGAAGTTCTTCCGGACAATGTAGAATCCGGCATAGCCGATGAATATGCCCAGAAAGACCTGCAGGCGTTTTCTCCTGTAGATGGAATCGACCTCAGGGCCGGTCATTGCCTCCTTGTGCGGAGGAGGTGCGAGAAAAGAGCTCATAGACGCGAATATAATCAATATGGTTGATTTTTTGTATATTTACACTCACTATGCAAGTGTTGGACAATTACGAAAAGTATAAACGGTATTTCACAGACGATCAGTTCTGGGGAAAACTGAAGAAACTCGCTCGGAAAGCGGGAATTAAGGTCGTGTACGCCGCATTGTTGCTGTACTATGTGCTCCGCAATCCAGCTACCCCAAGGGCGGACAGGACCAAGATTCTCGGAGCTTTGGGCTACCTCATCCTCCCTACGGACCTTATTCCCGATTTCCTGCCCGCGGTGGGTTATACCGACGATTTGGCAGCCTTGATGTGGGCTCTCTACTCGGTCGCCAAGAATGTCACCCCAGAAGTCAAGATTATGGCCAGGGAAAAGCTCGGGGAGTGGTTCAACGATTACGACAACTCTGATATAGAGGGACTTTAGCCTCATGCCGAGCTATCTCCAGATTGAGAATATCTCCAAGTCGTACGGGCCGAAGATTCTCTTCGAGCGTATCGGCTTCAATGTCAATGAAGGGGACAAGATTGCGCTGATCGCTCCGAACGGTACCGGCAAGACCAGTCTCCTTCGTATCCTGGCCGGAAAGGACAGCTCCGACTCCGGAGGACGTGTCCTGTTTCTCAAGGACATAAGGATCGCTTTCCTTGAGCAGGAATATGATTACGATCCCGATGCGACTATCTGGGATCAGATTATCTCGGACAGCTCTTCGTGGATGGAACATCTTGATCCTGAGCATGTGGCGGATTATGAGCAGAGGATCCGGCAACTGCTGTATTCCTTGGACTTGACCGATCCCGATAGGAAGATGCGGGATCTTTCCGGGGGAGAGGTCAAGAGGGTCGCTATCGTGGTGATGCTAGCCAGTGAGGCGGACTTCTACATAATGGACGAGCCGACAAACCACCTGGACATCGACGCCATAGAGTTCCTCGAGGGGTATCTTTCCCGCGCAAGGTGTACCCTCCTGATGGTCACTCATGACAGGTATTTCCTTGACAGTGTGGCGAATATCGTGATGGAGTTGGATAGGGGGCAGGTCTATGTCTATAAAGGCGATTACGAGAACTATCTGGAGAAGCGCCAGGAACGAATCGACAACTACAATGCCGAGACCGACAAGATACGGAATCTTCTGAGGAGGGAGCTGGAGTGGATGCACGCCAGCCCTTGCGCCCGTACCGGAAAAGCTAAATCCAGGAAGAACGCCTTCTATGAGCTTAGGGACAGGGCGGAGCAGGTGTACAAGACAAACCAGCTTAGTCTTGACGAGGTCGGCCAGGTGTCAAGGCTCGGTACCAAGATAATCAATTGCCGGGATCTTGGGTTCAGTCTCGGGAATAAGGTGTTCCTGAAATCTTTCACATATAATTTCCAGCGCTACGAGCGTGTGGGAATAGTCGGAGGAAACGGTTCCGGCAAGACCACTTTCATCAACATCCTGACCGGAAACACAGGTGCCGGTTTTCCCTTCGAAGTGACGGGAACCGTTGAAAGGGGAGAGTCCCTGAATATAGGCTATTACCGACAAGACGGGATTTCTTTTGATGAGGAACAAACTGTGCTTGAGACGGTTAACGACACTCATTTATTGGGACGCTTCATGTTTCCCCACGACATGCTGAACAACAAGATCCGGAAGTTGTCGGGAGGTGAGAAAAGACGATTGTACCTTCTTACCATCCTGATGAGGCAGCCGAATCTGCTGGTGATGGATGAGCCCACGAATGATCTTGACATAGTGACCCTGAATGTGCTGGAAGAATATCTTAAAGATTACAAGGGCACTCTGATAATCGTCTCTCATGATCGTCATTTCCTGGATCGCCTGGTTGACCATCTTTTCATATTCAATGGAGACGGTACTGTGAAGGATTTTGTGGGCAGCTATAGCCAGTACCGTGAGGCTTCAAAGCGGCAGGCCAAGGCCGGAGGGAAATATGCCGCCGGCGGAAGCACCGCCCCGGCGACCATTTACCCGGCTAGGGCGCGAAGCGCAGGGAGACGGGACGGTGCTTCTGACGGCGAAACAATCAAGATAAGCGGCTCCCGCAAACTGACTTACAAGGAGCAGCGGGAACTTGAGAATCTGGAAAAGGAAATAGAGGCGTTGACAACCGAGAAGGCTGAGTTGGAAGCCAAACTTAGCGGAGGCATCACAGATGTGGCTGAGCTGCAAGCTGCAAGCACTCGTTTCTCTGAAGTTTCTGAAATACTGGACTCTTTGGAGACCAGATGGTTAGAACTGTCTATTTAAAGAATTTATCAACTTCCTTTACAGCGTGAGGCAGGGCGAACACCACGACTCTGTCATAGGTCTCAATCTTTGTTGAGCCGATGGCGATAAAGGATTCGCTTCCCCTGATCACACCACCGATGACCGAGTCTTTCGGGAAGGGGATATCCTTCAAGGTGCCTTTAGTGATGGCGCTTCCAGGAGGGACGGTGAACTCCAGGACTTCGGCGTCGGTTCCGCTCATGTACTTCACGAGCCTCGCCTTGCCGCTGAGGGTGAACTTGAACAGCCTTCCGGCTGTGATGAGCTTCTTGTTGATGACAGAGTCAACGCCCATTTCCTCGGCAAGGTGGATATACTCGATGTTCTCCACCTCGGCAATGGTTCTCTCGACTCCGAATTTCTTGGCCGAAACGCATGCCAACACATTGGCCTCATCCTTGCCGGTCAAGGCCAGGAACGCGTCGAAGTCTTTAATGCCCTCCTCGGCCAGAAGTTCTGAGTTGCGGCCGTCTCCAACAACGACTATCACATTGTCAGGCAGCCTTTCGGAGAGAAGCATGGCCCTCTCCTTGTCTTTCTCGAGGATTTTGATCAGACTGACCTTGCGGCTCAGTTGGGCTGCCGCTAGTTCGGCTATCTTGGAACCTCCAAGGATCATGACCTTGTCTGTCTCTACATTGTTCTTTCCGAGGAACTTCATCAAGAATTGAATGCCCTCTCGGGTAGCTATGATAAACACCAGGTCGTGGTAAAGGAGCTTGGTGTCGAACTTAGGCATGATGGTCTTTCCACCGCGTGAAATGGCGATGACCCTGAACTGGAGCTCATCCTTCGTGGTGATCGCGGCGAACTCAGCTATCTTCATGTCAAGGCTATGCCCATCTGCTTGAATATGAGCTTGTTCTCCGCGGAAAGATAATCGCTGTCATCGATTCTTGCGGTGACTTTCTTGGCACCGAGGGTCTTTGCCAGAAGGGCGCTCACGATGTTGACATCCTGATGGACGAAAGGAACAGCGGAGATGAAGAGGTCCGCTGTCTGGACCTCAGCTTCCCTCATCACTCTGAGGGATGAGGGCGGGCCTTCGATGGCTATCACATCGGCTATCGAGGTGATATTCCTGAGCCTTTGCGGGTCATCGTCGATGACTGTTATGTCGTTGGCCTCCTTCCGGAGCATCTTGGCCAGATGGGAACCGATCTCTCCGGCTCCTTGGATGACGATCTTCATGTTCTTTTCCTTATGAAGTCAAATATACGATTTCCTTTCATCATTGCCAAAGGAATGATCCAATGAGGGAACAGTACAGGGGGCTCAACACCTTTGTGAGTCTCCAGAAAATCAACGAGTTCCGTCTCGGTTATCCTTGTGGAGAGCCTGGCTGCCTCGAACTGGGCGTCACGGACCGACTTGAACAGCTTCATTTTCCCTGTCAATAGGTACACAAGAGCTGAGCAAAGGTCCAGGCGGCTTCTGAGGTAGATACGTTTCCTTGCCCTGCGTAACCCTTTCCTCGCGGCTTGCCCGGCAGGCAGTTTTCCGGCCTCTTGGAGGGCAAAGGTCTTGGCCAGGTTGTTCTGGAGCATCAGCATGTTGTTGCGGAAGTTGAGCTTGAGTTTCCAAGGGGAGTCATTGGGAAGTGTGCCGCCTCCAACGTGATACACCACCGAGTCGGGCACGACCCAAATCCCCTTGCCTTCTAGCTGGAGCCTCCAGCAGAGGTCTATCTCCTCCATGTGGGCGAAGAAACGCTCGTCCAGTCCTCCCATTCGGGAATAGTCATCCTTCCTGACCATCAGGCAGGCACCTGTGGCCCAGAAAACCTTGGCGGGGGAGTCGTATTGGCCCTCGTCTCTCTCAAGCTTTTTAAGAACCCTGCCTCTGCAGAAAGGGTAGCCGAATTTGTCAAGAAGGCCACCGGCCGCTCCGGCATACTCGAAACTGTCCCTGTCTTGGAATGAGTGCAGTTTCGGGGCGCAGGCGGCGCAATCGGGATGGCTGTCCATCCAATCAATCAACGGCTCAAGCCAACCTTTCTGGACATCAATGTCGGAGTTTATCAATACGAAAAACTCGAGGTCAGAGGCATCAGGCATGTCGCTCAGAGCGTTGAACGCCTGGTTGTACCCACCGGTGAAACCATAGTTTTGGTCGAATCGTATCTGTTTGATTTCAGGGAACTTCTCGTCAAGCATCTCAAGCGACCCGTCAGATGATCCGTTGTCAGCGACAACGACTTCCGCACCCTCGGGCATGCTCTCGGCAAGTCCGGGGAGGAAACGCTCAAGGAAGTCCTTGGTGTTCCAGTTGAGTATGACCACAGCGGTTCTCATCACTGCAAACATATAAAAAAAGTAGAAACTTTTATATATTTACATAACTTGAACATCATTATCCCTATGCGTACAAACATCATCGCCTTAATTACCGCCGGTCTGTTCTCATGCCTCGCCCTTTTCGGGCAAGATGTGAAGACCTTGACTTGGTCCTACAAGCCTTATCCTGATGTCGAGACCTCTTTCACGAAGGCGCCGGCGGGTTATAAGCCTGTGTATATCAGCTCCTTCGCCCGGCACGGGAGCCGTTATCTGCTTTCTGACGACAATTATTCCAAGCCTTTGGAAATCCTCGAGGCCGCCGATCGGGGAGGGTTCCTGACACAGACTGGAAAAGAACTCCTTGAAGATGTGAGGAAGATAGCGGCAGACGCCATCGGTCTCTCGGGAATGCTTCTTCCCAGAGGAGGACGGGAGCACCGTCACATCATGGAAAGGACGGTGTCTCGCTATCCTGAGATATTCATGGGAAACGATTGCAAGATAGATGTTTACGCATCGACAAGCCAACGGTGCATAATGAGTATGGCCTATAGTCTCGATGCGATAACCGCGAAAAACCCGAAAGTCAAATATGACCGTCATTGCGGCCCTAAGGTGCAGGCCGAGGTGTTCAACTCTTATCCGGTGTCAGCCGTCTCTCATGAATATGGTCGCGACTACGACCAGAGAGTGCTGGACGAGACTGCCAATGAGGCTGTCCTCGACAAGATATTCACCTACAATGAGGCGGAGAAGAAGAGGTTCCTTGATCCGGTGGAGCGCAAGCGTCTGGTGCGGTGGCTTTGGGAACTCGCCATCGACAACGCTCTAAATGACGAATTAGGGGTGGATCTTTACAAGTATTTCACTTACAATGACTTCTACGGTGCGTGGAGAGTTAATAACTGGAAGGAGTATTTCATAATCGGACCTTCTGAGGAGTTTGGCGAGATTGTCCGAAACGAGGCTTCCACCACGCTCCGGCACATGATAGAACATGCCGACAAAGCCCTTTCAGGAGGGGAGTACAGGGCCACGTTGAGGTACGGACATGATTCTCAGGTCGCCCCGCTTGCCGTGGAGATGGACATAGAGGGAAGTTGCTCCCCGGTCGCTGACACGGATCATCCTGAGGCATCCTGGATCCTTGAGAACACATGCCCGATGGGAGCGAATATCCAGATGGTTTTCTTCAAGAAAAGAGGATCTGACGACATTCTCGTCAAAGTGCTCCTCAATGAGAAGGAGTCCCGGATAGTCGGTGTCGAGACAGACAAGTGGCCATTCTACCATTGGTCTGATTTGAGGGCCCATTATGTGGAGTCGCTTGAGAAACGCCCGGATTTCAACAGGGGTGGATGGCAGGTCGAGACTGTCCAGGAAGGTCTTGTGTATAAGCGCTTTAGTGGAGTGGATCCGATCTCGGGAGTCCATCAGCTCGTCTTTGCGGTCGATGTTGATCTCAACAATCCTCGCTATTCGGTCAAGTTCACTATCGATGAGAACAACATCCCTACCTCCGAAGCGTTCAAGAAGGCTGGCGCTGTCGCCACAATCAACGCCACTTATGAAAGGGTCTCATCTTTCATCAAGATAGATGGGAAGACTTACAATAGCATAGACAGCGACATCGTACCTACTCTTGGAGCGCCTCCACAGTGGAAGTCAGACTGCTCGATCAGCACTGACGGCAGGAATGTCAAGATTGAATACACTGGAAAAGATATGACCCTGCAGGAGCGTCGGGAGGCATTCTCCAGCATCAGTTACCCGAATGTTTTCGGATGTGCTCCGATGCTCATTGACGGTTTTATTCCGGTAGGGAAATATTTCGCCGCTACTAGTCTTACCGACTCTCAGGTCGGACGGCTCAATTATGAGGATCCTCTGCGCCACCAGGGCGTACGCCATCCAAGGACGGCGGTCGCCACGACGGAAGATAATCATCTGATCCTGATAGTGGTCGATGGACGCCGGCCTGGAATAGCCGAGGGAATGAACGCGTTTGAGCTTACCTCATTCATAGAGAATCACTTCCATGCCAAGGATGCGATGAATCTCGATGGTGGAGGCTCCAGCACGATGTGCGTGAAAGAATGCGGAAGGACAGAGACCAACGTGGTCAACTATCCTTCCGGCTCAAGGACTTTCAAACACGACAACGAAAGGCGGGTCGTGACTCACATCCACGTCATCGACACCAATCCCTCCGAATAAAAGGCTATTCGGAGTCTTTGTGGCAGTCGCCGTGATGGCAGCAGTCACCGTCTGAATGGTGCTTGCAAGGATGGCCTTTCTGGAGTTCCTTCTCAGTGGCCTCACGCACGGCGATGACTTTTCCGGTGAAGTTCAGAGTCTTGCCGGCCATTGGGTGGTTGAAATCCATGGTGACCTTATTGTCAGTCACTTCGTGGACGATTCCATTGACCACTTGGCCGCTGTCACTCATCATCGGAATCATCTTACCGACGACAAGAAGGTCTTCCCTGACTTTCCCGTCGATCATGAAGGCCTCCTTCGGGAGGTCGATAAGCCTGCTGGGATCAAAGGTACCGTAACCTTCCTCCGGAGTCAGGGTGAAGGCGAATTCCTCGCCAGGCTCTTTGCCTTCGACCTCACTCTCGAATTTCGGGAGGAGCATGCCGGTGCCATGGATGTAATCTAGCGGACGGGTCTCATCGGCCTTGTCGGCGAGGGCGCCATCCACAATCAGTTCATAGGTCAGACTGACCACTTTGTTCTTTTCTGCTTTCATATTTTATTCATTATTAATAGATTCTTCGCTTCGCTCAGAATGACACTCCTTAGGCGGAATGACATATCTCAGGCGCTGAAGTCGACATCCTTGAACGCCAATGACGGGATGATCTTCGACCTGCAGAGCCTCACATCATCACCTGCCGCGAGCAGGTTGCCCCACAAGGTCAGGAGGTTGCCTGTTATGAGCATTTCCCTGACCGGATGAACAATCTTACCGTCCCTGAACAAAAACCCTTCCACACCGAAAGAAAAGTCTCCGGTAGCCGAGTTGCTGTTGCCTCCATTGAATCCTGTCACAAGGATTCCGTCTCCGACAAGGGCCATAATGGCGTCCCTGTCCAGCTTCTGAGGCTCTACCGTTTCGACGCAGGCCGGTTGGTGAGCCTGTCGAACCACAGGGACAGGAGAGGCGGGTTTGAGGCCGGGAGCCATGCATGGAAGGAGAACCGGCCTCATGGCGTCTTCCTTCGTGGGTTCAATCCCCATCTTGTTGGACATGTAGGTGTTGACGAAATATTCCTTGACCACACCATTTTGGATGATCGGGGACTCTTTCGAGGCGACTCCCTCCGAGTCGAACAGCCTTGAACCAGAGCAGCCCTTCTCCCTTGGTCTGTCAACAAGGTTCATCCAGTCAGGGAAAACCTTCTTGCCGAGCGTGTCCAGCATGAAAGAGTTCTTCTGCTGGAGCGAGAAAGCGCTGAGGGCGGAGATGATGGGATTGACAAGCTTGGAAGAATTCTCGCTGTCAACGACAAGGGTATATTTGCCTCCGGGAATCCGCTTCGGGCCTATCTGGGCGACAGCCCTTCGGAACGCTGTCTCTGAGCATGTGGCGATCTTCAAGTCTTTTATCCTTGGGGCGGACTCCCACCAATAGCTGCTGAAACGGTTGCCTTCGGAATCCTTGACAGTCACCTCGACTCCATATTCAAAGGAGGTCTCCGTGTGGCGGCACTCCAAGCCGTTCGAGTCCAGGATGAGGGTATCGACGATAGTGTCTGAATATTCACCCTCCTCCGAAATTAGGCCGTCACCCTTATGTTTCTCAAAGACAGAAGCTTCCAGAGCCATTTTAAGCCTTTGATCGGGGGTGACGGAGGGATAGGAAGGGTCGAAAAGGTCCAATTCCTTTCCTGTGATAGCGTCCTTGGCGGTCCTGTTGATGTCAGGCAGGTCCCGGCAAGGGTCTTGGGCGAGCATTCTCACTGTCGCGACAGCGTCGTTGAGAAAACCGTCCAACTCATCCATGACCAGCCTGTTGGTGGAGAATGTGCCATATTTCCCATCCACGAACAGGCAGACGCTCATCGACCTGTCCATGCAGTGGTTGACCTTGTCCAGAACTCCGTCCAGCGTGCCGAATAGCTCCATCAGGCTCTTGCTCAATGTGATCCGGATCTTGGATGCCCCGAGGGCCAGCGCCTTCTCAAGGCACTTGCGCGCTACTGATATTTCTTCATGGGATAACATCCCGGTGATCTCTTCTTCCATACTATTCTCCTCCAACTGTCAGGTTATTCACAAGTACCGTGGGAATGCCGCATGAGACTGGGCATGACTGTCCCTTTCCGCAAGTCCAAGCTCCTTCATCGACTTTGGGGTCGTTCCCGACCGCGATGATGTCAGCGAGTGCCTGGGGGCCGTTCCCAATGATGTTTATGTCTTTGACCGGCATCGTCAGGCGTCCGTCCTCGATGAGGAAGCCGCTCTTCACGAAGAAGGTGAAATCGCCTTCTCCGATCTGAACCTGCCCGTTGCTGAACTGATCCACGTAGATGCCTTTTTTCACGGAAGCGATTGGAAGCGATGATGTCTTCCTTAGTCGACTGACCTCCAAGCATGTAGGTTGCCCTCATCCTCGGGATAGGGGCGTAGCGGAAGCTTTCCCTTCGGCCGTTGCCGGTGGGGGAGACTCCGAAATGGTTGGCGCTGACCCGGTCGTGGAGGTAGGACTCCAGAACGCCGTTCCTGACCATGAAAGTCTTCTGTCCCGGGACCCCCTCATCGTCGAAGTTGACCGCTCCCCGGTTGCCAGGGATGGTACCGTCATCGACAATGGAAATCTCTTCCCGGCACACCTTCTCTCCTATCCTGCCACTGAATATGGACTGGCCTTTGCGGTTGAAATCGGCCTCAAAAGCATGTCCCATGGCCTCGTGGAGCAATATTCCTGAGGCTCCGGCACCCATCACGACGGGCATCTGTCCTCCTTTGGGCCTCTTCGCGGCGAACCGCTCGTCAATGCCCTTGACTGCCTCAGAAGCGATCTCGTCGAGCAGGGAGTCGGTGAGCATCTCGGTTCCGATGCGGTAGCTTCTGGAGACTGTCTTGTTCTCGATGCGGCCGTCTTGGCTGAAGACTACTGAGATGGCTACGGTGCCCATGGGGCGGGTGTCGCAGGTGAGTTCGCCGAGGGAATTGTACATCATGATGTCGCTGACCTGGTTGGAGAGCGAGACGATGACTTTGATGACCCTGGGATCGCCGTCGCTGACTTTTCGCTGCAATTTCTCCATGTATGGAACGAACTCGCTTGCCCGCGCTTGGCGCCAGTCGCCGTCAAATGGATAGTAGTCCATATCAGGCCTAGTTGTGGCTACCGGGGGGCGAAGGGCGTCGGCGCTCCCTGCGCCTCGCGCCCTATCCGGTCGGATCCGACCTTGGTCACCGGCCGTACTCAGCCGCAGCGAAGCGAGAATGGACTCGGCCGGGACCAGAGGTCGGTCCGACCCAGACTCGGCAATCAACGCGGCGGCTTTGACAGCGTCTGTCATTGAACGCGTGTCCGTGGATTCGGAGTAGGCGTAGCCTGTGCGGTCTCCTTTCAGGACCCTGATGCCGACACCAAAGTCGATATGGAACCCTCCGGATGAGACGATTCCATCCCGCAGAAGCAAATCATGATAAGTGGTATTCTCAAAAAACAGGTCGCAATAGCTGCCACCTCCCTGGATCCCCGCCCCGACCAGATCATCGAGAGTCTTGGGCGTCACCTGGAACAGATCTAGGTAGTAACTTTCGTTTTTAAACATTCTTCGTCTTTCCTTCTTCTTTCAATTCTTTCTCGTATTCCGAGTTCATCGTCTTTATTTTACCAAACTTTTCCGGATTTCTTACGGTTATGCCCGCATCAGTGCTTTCCGCCACGACCTCAAGCTTGTCTTCAGAGTTGTCGCAAAGGATCCATCTGTCGCAAAGTGGCATGAAATCCCTGAAAAGATAGTGCAGACCAACGCTGTAGCGCCTGCGGATGGTTTCCTCCTTTATGTTATGTCCACCGGAGGCTACCCTTGCCTTTACCCTTGAGATCGCCAGGTCCGGAGAGTTCAGCCAAAGATAGAGTATGGTCACAAAATAACCCTCTTTCTGGGCCTCTTTGATCATTTTCAGCAGGAATCTTGTCGCAAGGGTTGTCTCAATCGCGAAATCCTCCTTGCGGCTAAGCAAATGCCTCATTTTGAGAAGCATATAACGGCTCGCCGCCACTGAGGCCTTCTCAGGGTTGAATGGGGAAAGGCTTTTCGCGAACTCGTCGGAATTCACGAACTCGCTGCAGTCCAGCAGTTCAGGCAAGACCGCGTACGAAGCGGTAGTCTTTCCTGACCCGTTGCATCCGGATATGATGAAAAGCCTTGGCATGGTCTTGCAAAAATACTAAATTTGCATGAACACACATAGACCCTTATGGACAATTCAAGGACTGTTACCCTGGGCGATTCCATGAAAGAGCTCAGACCTGTCGCTTTCTCCACTATCGTGAAGCCGGCGGGATCAACCTGCAATCTGGATTGTACCTATTGCTACTACCTTGACAAGGCTCTCAGATACGGTGGAAAAGAGGCTGTGATGAGTGACTCCCTGTTGAGGGAATACATCCGCCAATACATCAGCGCGAACGCTGTCCCGGAAGTGAATTTCTGCTGGCATGGGGGCGAACCACTGCTTCTCGGGCTTGATTTCTTCAGGAAGGCTGTAGCTTGGCAGAAGGAATATTCCTTCGGGAAAAAGATCATCAACACCATCCAAACCAACGCAACCCTTATCGATGAGAGGTGGTGTGAGTTCTTCAGAATCAATGATTTCCTCGTAGGAGTCTCGCTTGATGGCCCGAAGGATATCCACGATGGATTCCGTCGGGACAAGCAGGGACGGCCGACTTGGGAGAGGGTCATGATGTCGGTGGACATGCTTCGTCGGTACGGGGTGGAGTTCAACACCCTAAGCGTGGTGAGTTCCCTTTCTGAAGGGCGGGGAAAGGAAATATACTCGTTCTTCAAGTCAATCGGGAGCCATTACATGCAGTTCCTGCCGGCGGTGGAGCATGTCGTTGACAGGCCGGATTTCAGAAGGCCGGTGATAGTCTCTCCTGAGACAGAAGGTGCCCGTCTGGCTCCTTGGAGCGTCAGCGCTAAGGGATATGGGCGTTTCTTGATAGACATATTCGACGATTGGGTCGTCAGCGATGTGGGCGATTATTTCGTTCAGATGTTTGACGCCACTCTCGCTCAGTACTGCAAGGTCCAGCCGGGAGTGTGCTCTATGTGTGAGACTTGCGGGGATTGCCTAGTGGTGGAGCATAATGGAGACGTCTATAATTGCGACCATTTCGTATATCCTGAGTATTTGCTCGGGAATATTCTCCAGAAGCCGTTAGGGGAGATTTACGACGATCCCCGAAGGTTCCGTTTTGGAGTCTCGAAGAGGACGACCCTGCCTTCGGAGTGCATGCGTTGCCGTTTCTATTTCGCATGCAGGGGAG
>OMQO01000001.1 GCA_900313275.1 uncultured Bacteroidales bacterium | reverse complement strand
CCATCCAAGGCTCGGCTGAGACACGCCAACCGGCACCTACTGACCAGAAAGTACCCCAGCGGTTCTCGGGAAGCTTGAACTTGGAGGAACCATCACGACGGATTGAAGCGGAAGCATAGTACTTCTCATCATAGACATAATTCGCGCGTCCGAAATATGACTCCATCGCCATCTTGTTGATATTACCACCCCAAGAGTTTACGTAAGTGCTGTAAGACTGGGTACCGAGGAAGTTCACATAACCCGTGAAATCATTGACGAGGGAGTGGGCGGAACCGTATCTTACGAGGTCATAATCATACTGATAAAACTCGTGACCAACCATCGCGTCAACGTGATGAGGACCGAAGTCCTGGCTGTAGTTGACGAGCTGCTGGGTGTTGATAGTCCTGTACTGCTCTTTGTCCTTATGGATCGTGGATCCGAGGTCAGCACCGACACGAGCGGCAGCTGTCTGAGTATTGAAGAAACGAGTACGGGTGTTGAAAGTGGTATTATAGGTGAGGTTGATCTCAGCGGTGAAATGCTTCAGGAAAGAAGCCCTGGTGTAACCACTGACATTAAGGTCATCATAAGTGTTGCTGTCCTCTTGCTGCCTGTAGTACTCAACCCAGTTGATGGCCTGGCCGAAGAGGTTACGAGTAGGACCGACAGGAGAAAGAGTCGGGGTCGCGTTGTAAGCGGTAGAACCAGCGTTCACGTTACCCATCTTCTCGCCTGCGGCATTGTAGATGAAATTACCCTGAAGGTCGCGGGCGTAAGCGTTATCCAAAACGGTGGAAGCATCGATACGTGAGAACGGGTTCTCAGCGGTGGATCCAGGGTTACGTCCGTAACGGGTAGCGAGGGAGTTGGTCTTACGATGAGTGTAAGCGAACTTGGCACCTGCCTTGAGCCAATCTGTAATCTGGGCGTTGACATTCGCGCGACCGTTGTAACGGTTGAACGCGGAAGTGGCGACGTATGAAGGATCGGAGAGGAAACCAAGAGAGAGATGGTAGTCCATCTTGTCTGAACCACCGCTGGCAGAAACATTGTACTGCTGACGGAAGCGGTTCTGAACCAGAGAGTCATGGAGAGTTCCTCCGCTGTAGAGGAGGGTCGCGTTAGGATTGAGTTTGCCATCAATTCCCACAAGATATGCTCCACCAAGGGTTGAAGAAGCGTTCGAGCCACTGCCCGTAGGGGTGAAGGTCATACCGGGAACAGAGTAGGCAAGCCTATTGTAGAGACCGTTACGACCAAATGATCCAGTGGCATCACCGGTGAAGTCAAAGAGGTGCTGGGAAGCGAACTCAGCCGCGGCGGCCGCATTGCCTTTAAGGCCATCTGAATTCTTGGCATATCCACTGTAAACAGAGTTGTAGATACCAAGCCAATAGAATTCGTAAAGATCTCCGGCTTTGTCGGATCCGATGACATCAAAGTCTGAGTTGGGACCGATAGCATTGATTCCCCAACGTCCCTCGAAGGAGATCTTGGCTTTGCCAGACTTACCACTCTTTGTGGTAACGAGGATGACACCATTCGCACCACGAGCTCCATAGAGCGCGGTTGAAGCGGCATCCTTGAGGACGGTGATGCTCTCAATATCCTTGCTGTTAAGGGATGAGAGAGGGTTGATACCGTCGATTGCGGGGGCCCCATCAATGATGATGAGAGCATTAGAGTTGTTGGCGCTGGCAGTACCGATACCACGGACACGGATACCCACGTCGAGACCAGGCTGACCGTCAAGAGCGGATGTCTGGAGTCCGGCTACCTGTCCTTCAAGAGCACGGGTCACTGAGCCCTGGGCCTGCATCTCGAGGGTCTTGTTCTCTACGGTTGAGATCGATCCTGTGAGGTCTTTCTTCTTGGCGGTACCATAAGCCACATAGACTACCTCGTCGAGCATCTCAGAATCTTCGGCGAGAACAACGTTAACAACGGATCTCGAACCGGGAACCACTTCCTGATTCTGGAATCCGATACATGAGAAAACGAGGGTGGCACCTGATCTGACGTTAATCGAATAGGAACCGTCCACGTTTGTCATAGTTCCGGTCTGTGTGCCTTTGATCATGACACTGGCGCCCGGAATGGCTTCGCCCTTTGCATCGGTTACCTTACCAGTAACCGTATTCTGGGCGAATGCTTGTACTCCCACTGTGAGAAGTACTAGCAATACCGTAATGAAACGTTTACTCATAAACAGAAAATTAGAAATTGGTTATAAAATGTGAATAATTACCTGAAATTAGTATAAATAGATCCCAAATAGACGAAGAGCGGTTCCAGGCATGCACAATAGATATTAATAGAGGAAATTTGTTATTTTCATAAATCTTAATAACTTTGTTCGGATAAACCAGTTTTTTTGGTTGCAAAAAGGTAAAAGTATTATTGTTACATTTTAAAAAGTATTTAGAATCAAGAAGTTATAATCGTTTTATCAAATCAGGTATATTAGCATAATTTGACAAAAAGACATAAATCCTTTTAAATTATTCTTTTTATGGGTAAACGTTTTATTTCGGCATTGCTAGTACTTCTCTCTTTGGGAGTACAGGCTTTCGCTCAGAACTCGGTCACAGGTAAAGTGACTGATTCAAAGGGCGAGGGCATTCCGGGCGCCAGTATCATGGTCAAAGGTACCAATACCGGCGTTATCGCGGACCTCGACGGAAACTTCCGCATCAACGTGGGAGCGAACGCCGAATTGGTCTTTAGCTCAATCGGTTACAAGACGGTCACCATTCCTGTCGGTAATCGTGGCAATCTCAATGTAGTCCTTGAGGACGACACTCTCATGTTGGATGATGTCGTCGTCGTAGGTTACGGTACCGCTCGTCGTAAAGATCTCACCGGATCTTTGTCGGCTATCCAATCAGAAACTATCGCGGCACAGAACACCTCCACAGTATCCCGTATGCTTGAAGGTGCCGCCCCTGGCCTCCGTGTCGCCGCTACTGATGGTCAGCCTGGTTTCGATATGGGTATCCGTATCCGTGGTATCTCATCCGCTTCAGCCGATGCGGCTTCAGCTCTCATCGTTATCGATGGTGTCGCCGCTCAGCCCGCGGCTGCTAACCAGAACGCTTTGGAGAACCCTCTATCCCGCCTGAATCCTGAGGACATCGCCTCCGTTACCATTTTGAAGGATGCGGCATCTACGGCCCTTTACGGTTCCCGTGGTGCTAACGGTGTCGTCCTCATCACCACCAAAGCCGGTCAGGCCGGAAAGTCACAGATTTCTTTCGAGAGCAGAGTTGGTTTCAACTTTGTAGGTCCCTACAATTCAGCTGAAATCGACAGCGCCGCTGACTATTACGAGTACGCTTGGAGGAGCATCTACAACTCCTATCGTTATGGTGTTAACGGAACAGGTCTTCCCGCTGTAGGCGCTAACGATGTTCCTTATACCAATTTCAGCAACCCTAACCATTCCGATCAGGAGGCAAGGCAATTCGCCAGCGCCCACCTCTTCGACTATGTCGGAAGTGAGACCTCGTTCGAGGAGAATGGACTCGGCAACTGGATGGCCTACTCCGTTCCTGGAGCAACCTATACCACTACAGGTGCCGGCAGTAAATCATCCTCCACTATGAGCGGAGCTTATCTTGTGGGCACCGACGGAAAGATCAATCCCAATGCGAAACTCCTCTACAATGAGAGCTATCGCGACATCCTCATGAAGAGGGCCTTCCGTCAGGATTACAACATTTCCGCCCGAGGTGGTACCGACAAGGTTCACTATTATCTCTCTCTCGGTTACCTTGATGAGCCTTCATACCTTGTCGCTTCAAGTTTCAAGCGTTACAGTGGCCGCGCCAATGTTGACGCGATGATCACCAACTGGCTCAAAGTTGGCGCCAATGTTTCTTACGCCAACACCAAAACCCGCACAATGGCCACCCGTTGGCAGAACCGTGGAGCTGGTGGAGCCTCTGGTAACACCATGTACTATGTGAAGATGTATCCTCCGATTATATCCGTATATGAATATGATGAGAATGGTAATGTGAAACTGGACAGCAACGGCAACAAGGTTGTTGCGAAAGGCCCGACTTATTCACCTCTTGGCGAAGACCACAAGACTGTGGGTACAAACTTCAACCGTGACCTTCTGTGGGAGACTGAGACCAACCAGTCAACCTTCGACAACCAGACATGGACCCCTAAGGTTTTCACTGAGATAACCCTCCCTTACGGATTCAAGTTCACGGGCAACCTCACCATGGAAGAATATTCCACACGTAACCTTCGTTACATGAACCATGAGGCTGGCCGTGGTGCCTCTCGTGGAGGTATGATGCTGCGCAGGATGAACAGAACCGTCATGAACACCCAGCAGCTCCTGACCTGGAACCGCGAATATGGCAAGCACCATTTTGATGCGATGGTCGGTCATGAGTATGAGGATCTCCACGCCGAGATTGTCCAGTACGCCTCCGCGGATGAGCTCCTCTCAGGATATGTCATGCCTGGCAACTTCACCTCCCGCTACAGCAACATCAGCGGTTATGAGAACGACAAATGGCAGTTGGATGACTTCCGTCTTGAGTCCTATCTCGGACGAGCCAACTACATCTATGATGAGAAATACTATCTTTCCGGTTCATTCCGTCGTGATGGTTCTTCCAAGTTCATCAAGGAAAACCGTTGGGGTAACTTCTGGTCCGTGGGTGCTGGTTGGAGAATCTCCTCTGAGCCATGGATGGACGGCACCAAGACATGGTTGGACAACGCTAAACTCCGTGCCAGCTATGGTGTCACCGGTAACCAGAATGGTGTGACTTCTTACTATATCAATCCTACCTGGTCATACGGTGTCTCACGTTGGAAGTCCTCAACTGGCGGAACCGGCCAGGCTGAGGTTTACAGCCTTACATCTCCTGGACTTGTCGACACCGACATCACTTGGGAGCATGTTCACCAGTTCGACACCGGTCTTGACTTCACTCTCTTCAACAGCAGAATCTCCGGTGCGATTGACTACTACAACAACCTCACGACGAACTCCTTGTTCAACCAGGCCGTATCTCCTCTTGCCAATATGGCGAACACGACTCACACTCGTAACTGCGCGAAACTTCGCAACACTGGTATAGAATTCGAGCTCAGCAGTGACATTATCCGCAATAAGGACTTCAACTGGAACGTGAGCCTCAACCTCACTCATTTCAGAACTCTCCTCGTGGATGTTCCTGACAGCCAGCTCCCCGTCTGGGATCCTAAGACTTCAGAACTTCCCGAAGGCACCTGGACTGCGGCATCTGAAACATGGGCCGCCACCGGTGGACAAAACGCAGGTCAAGGTAAGCTTTACCTCCGTGGTGAGGGACGTGACATCTACAATCTCTATCTTTACAAGTTCGCTGGCGTAGATGAAACCACCGGCCTTCCTATGTACTGGCACCATGTCACATATGGAGATGTCAACAGGGACGCTCAGGGCAACCTCGCCCACGGCGGGCGTTATGCCAATTATAAAGAAGGTGAGGATGTGAAGACTCTTGTTCCCGCCGATGCCTCTCAGTATGAATATGGTTCCGCCACTCCTGATATCATGGGTGGTCTTACCTCCAGCTTCCGTTGGAAGAACTGGGACTTCAGCGCCGTATTTGCCTTCCAGCTCGGTGGAAAGTTCTTCTCACGTGAGTTCGGTGAGATGATGTACCGTACCAGCTCCCTTGCAGCAGATTGGAACAAGGGCGACAGCTGGGTTGCTAAAGAGACTGTTGGAGCGACCTTCAATGAGACCAACCAGAGCGCGTACTTCCCGATGCAGTGGTGGGCCAACGGACGTACCTGCCGTTATGACGGTAACACTATCGGAAGCTGGCAGTTCACCAATATGGCTCTCTTCAACGCTTCCTACCTCCGTTTGAAGAACGTCACCCTCGGTTACACTCTTCCTAAGAAGATCACTGACAAGGTACATATCGGCGGCCTGAGAGCTTATGTGTCGGCTGACAACCTGGTCTTCTTCTCCGCTCACAAGGGTATCGATCCTTCTCTGTCAGCGGTCGGTGGTTTCGATGTCGCCCAGTGCGTATATCCACAGATGGCTAATGTTATCTTCGGAATCAAGCTTGATTTTTAATTAATAAGACACAGAAATATGAAAACACATAAAATAATTTCTATTGCTGTCGCTCTTGGTCTTCTGGTTTCCTGCGGTGATCGTCTTGACGTCACCAACCCGAACAAGTTCACTGTCAAGGATATCAATGAGAATATCTTCTTGAGTGGTGACGAGTCGAAGATCAAACTGGCTCTCGAGGGTATGGCCAACACCATGCCTGTGCAGATGATGATTTACGACACCAAACTGACCAAGGGTTATGGAAACCGCTGGTCGGCTGACGCGACCCATCAGCTCGCTCATGACATGCTCATTGGTGACATTGTATCCGGTCCTGACGCCGGTCACGCTGGTGTTTTCTCCAACTGGTATTCTGTCGCAAGCGACTTCCCTTATTATCGTTACAATGCCGATGTGGTCGCAAATTATGCCAACTACATCTCAGCTTGTGTCAAGATCTCCAACGCCATCAAGGTTATGCAGAACATCTCCGAGGAGACGATCGCGAAGTCCTCAGGCGCCACCCAGGCCATGTTGAAGGACTACCGCGCCCGTTGCCTTGTGGTCTATGCCCTCGGTTATATGGAGCTCATGGAAATCTACACCGATCTTTCCGCTCCTGATTCCGAGACAGCCAAGGGATGGCCGATTTATGAGAACTATGCCTACAATACTCCGGTCGCTCCACTGAGTGTCAAGGAGACATGGGATAGGATCATAGCTGATCTTCAGACTGCTGTCAAGTATTTCAACGAGTCCATCGGTTACACGCTCGGTAACACGGAATCCACACTCTATGACATTGACCTTGGTGTCGCGCAGTACCTCCTTGCCCGCGCCGCCCTTGATTGCCACAGGTGGGATATCGCCGCTGCCGCAGCGAACGACATCGTTTCCCACTATCCTAACTTCATTTCCGAAGAAAACTGGGGTATGTCAAATGAGACTCTCGAAAGCGTGGCTCAGATCACTGCCGACCATGGGTTCCTGGATGGCTTCAACTCAGATAAGAACGCTTTCTTCAACTTCAAAGTCAACCCCGAGGTTATCTTAGGTTGGGAGGCTTCTGAGTCTGTCGGAGCTAACGTTACCAGGAAGAGCGCTATTCCTTTCGTCCTGCAGAACCCGTTGCTGAACGGCAATATGCAGTCCGCTTGGCAGATTGACGCTGATCTCTACAACAAGATTCCTGACGCCGATTTCCGTAAGGATCGTATCGCCAGCGCTGATGTGGCTTATCCTTTCTATACCGTCAACACGGTCGGTTCTGATACCACCTTCTTCGCGGGCATCGTGGTGCCTAAATACACCAACCTGAAATACGCCGCCACAGAATCAAGGGACGGAAAGACCATCCATGATAACTCAACATGGCTCACCGACTTCCCGTACTACCGTTCTTCCGCCGCTTATCTGATGCTTGCGGAGGCTTATGCCCAGCAGGGTAACACTTCTGGTGCCAAGGCCGCTCTTGACAAGCTGCTTGCGGCTCGTACAAAGAAAGGATCAACTCCGATGACAAGCAACGGAAGCCTTGATGATGTGAAACTTCAGTGGAGAATCGAGTTCTGGGGCGAAAGCAACTGGAGCTTCCTCAATGCTAAGCGCTGGGGCGACATCGCCAACTACCGCAAGGGTGCCAACCATTGGGCGAAGGGTGTGACTCCGACTCTCATCTGGGAAGTTCCTGAGGAAGAGACTATCGGAAACCCTTACTGGAATTAGTATTCCCATTCTTTTAAAAAGGGGGGCGGATCCTTGAGGAATCCGTCCCTCTTTTTTGTATATTTGTCACAAATTGGTTCGTTTCGCGCTTTCATGATAAAACATTGTATTCCAATTCTCTGTTTTTTTTGTTTGGGCTTGATTATAGCCTGCGAGCGCGAAGTGTCTTCATCCTTTCAGCCTGAAGAGATAATCGCATCATATACCGATGACGGACAAACGGTTGATTGCCTGAAACTCTCAAGGCTCAACCTGGCTTTGGCTGAGACAGGCCAATTGGCCGACAAGGTGTTCAATTACACACAAGTGGGTTCTGATGGCATACTTGTTCCCTGGAATCTGACTATGGAGGCAGGAGAAATCTTGAGTGATATCTATTGGTCGATGGGACATGTGGCCTTCGCCCAGCGGATGGCTTTCGAGGCCAATGTGCTGGACGAGAGGGATGTGAATCCGGAAATGGTCAAAAGATTGATTGAGACCAACCTTGTTTATGGGGCGCATCCCGTCGCTCAGAAATACATTGCAGTCCTGGAAAAAGAACGAGGATGGAAAAAAGTGGCTCAGAGTTACCGGAGATTTATTAACGATGATGCCGCGATCGATTCCGATCCCATACTTGGTCCCAAGCGCAGGTGCGTGCCTGAAAGCGATTTTATATCGCAGGTTCGGGGAATTGACAAGGACCTTAAGGATATAATCCGCACAAATCCCAAGTATCACAATGCCGTTGAATACCTCGGAGTCCTTTATTTGCTGGACTGCGAGATGGACAAATTCAAGGAGATGCTGGACGAGTTCTACGGGACAGAAGCCCTTCCTGAGCTGCCTCTCTCGTTTGCCGAGGCCGCCTGCATGTTGTCAGAGATCGACCGGGGATACTGGAAGACAATGGGGGTCTCTTCAGAGATTTTCAAAAAATATAATGATTTCAAGTCCAGGCTTGAGAATGGACTGACTCCAGACAAGTACAAGAACACTTTCTGGTACTATATAATGAGAGTGAATAACCAATGAGAAAGGTCGCGACGCTGTTTTCAATAATGGCCCTGATAGCGGCCTCATGTGTCCCGAAGGTGGAAGGCCCAGCTCCCGATGCGGCGGAAGCGGCGATATTCCCGGACTACAAGGCTGTCACGGTCCCCCCGAATATCGCCCCGTTGAACTTCTCGCTTGAAGAAGATGCGAACGCTGTCGCCATCCTCGAAAACGACGGAAAGAAACTGATCCTTAAAGCCAAGAAAGGCGAGTTCAGAATACCGGAAGACAATTGGAGAGAACTCGCTATTGCCGGGTCGGAAATATCTGTGACTGTGGGAATTAAAGAAGGCGGCAAGTATGTGTCCAGAAAGCCGTTCCAAATTCTCGTGTCAGAAGATAAGATCGACTCTTACGTCGCCTACCGACTGATCGATCCTGGCTATGAGACCTGGAACCAATTGGGGTTGTACCAGCGTTGTCTTGAGAATTTCACGGAGACTCCGGTCATGACAAACGAAAAGACCGGTAGCAACTGCATGAATTGCCACTCCTTCAACGGCCGGGATCCTGGCACGATGATGTTCCACATGAGGGCCACCAACGGGGGGACTTATGTGTGGAAGGACGGCTCCATTGAGAAGCTTAACACGAAGACTCCTCAGACGATCTCGGCTCTGGTATATCCGTATTGGCATCCGTCGGGGAAATATATCGCTTTCTCCGTCAATGATATAGCACAATTTTTCCACTCCACGAACCCAAACCGGATTGAAGTGTATGACTACAAGTCTGACGTTGTGGTCTACGATGTCGACAATCATCAGGTGTATTCTTCACCCATGCTCATGGACACGACCAGGATGGAGACTTTCCCATCCTTCTCTCCTGACGGAAAGACACTGTACTTTTGTTCAACAAGGCAACCCGATATGCCTCAGGGGTACAAAGACGTCAGGTACAGCGTCTGTTCAATGCCGTTCAACCCAGACACCTTCTCTTTCGGCGACAAGGTGGACACGATTTACAATGCGGTCAAAACCGGCATGGACGCCACTTTCCCAAGGGTGTCTCCCGACGGGAGGTTCCTGCTGTTCGCTGAGACCGCATATGGCTGCTTCGCCATCTGGCATAAGGATTCCGAATTACGTATGATTGACCTTAAAGATGGCACCTTCCACACTCTGGACGAGGTAAACGGCCCGGACGCTGACAGCTACCACTCCTGGAGCGGCAACAGCCGATGGATCATCTGGGCCAGCAGAAGGTTGGACGGGCTTTATTCCCGCCTGTTCATCGCCCATATTGACGAGAATGGCAACGCCTCCAAACCTTTCTTGATGCCGCAGAAGGACATGAGACATGACCGGATGTTGATGAAGTCGTATAATGTCCCCGAGTTCATCTCCGGGCCTGTACGGTTCGACCGGGACGAAATGGCCGATGTGGCCAAAAACGACCCAGGCATAGACGTGACTTTCAAATAATCACTAATAATACAAACCATGAAAAGAATCCTGATCTTCCTCACAACTGCTCTGATCGCTATTTCCGCCAGCGCCCAGGAAAAAATCTATCAAGCCTCCTCCTTCGGGATCAAATCCGACGGAGTCACCCTCAACACAAGGTCGATCCAGGCGGGTATCGACTATATAAGCTCCAATGGCGGCGGCGTTCTAGAAATATCTGTCGGCCGCTACCTTACGGGCAGCATCCATATGAAAGACAATGTGGAACTTCGCCTTCTGGAAGGTGCTGTTCTGGTCGGATCGACCAACCCCTATGACTATGACATGGTCGAGGGCAACTATGGATTCCTTCTGGCAAAGGGCCAGAAAAACATCTCGGTCAAAGGAAAGGGTGTTATTGACGGCAGAGGTTTTGACTGCGCCCTCAACTTCCTGAATCAAGTCCACCTTGGATTCCTTGAGGACACGACAAAGAACGACAGGGTCACTAAAAGGCCGAAACTCATTTATTTCCGTGAATGCGAGAACGTGGTGATCGAGGGTGTGAACCTGAGGAACTCGGCTGAATGGACCCTCGTCACCGACCAATGTGAGAACCTCACGATAAGCGGGATCCTTTTGGACAGCAAGAACTATTGGAACAATGATGGCCTGGACATCGTGGACTGCCGCCACGTATTGATAAAGGACTCATTCATAGATGCTTCCGACGACGCCATCTGCTTCAAGTCCCACTCCGCGGAGCATCTTTGCGAGGACATCGAGGTCCGGAACTGCGTGGCCCGCTCAAGCGCCAGCGGTTTCAAATTCGGAACGGTCTCAAGGGGTGGTTTCAAGAACATCCGCATAATCAATAATAAAGTTTATGACACCCACCGCTCCGCGATCACCATTCAGTCTGTGGATGGCGGCGAAGTCGAGAATATCTTTGTCGATAACCTCGAGGCCGTCAACACAAGTAACGCGATATATCTCCGAACCGGAATACGCTGGAATAACGGGAAGAAAGGCTATCTCAAAAATATCACCCTATCCAACATCAAGGTCGAAGTGCCTCTCGGAAAAGCCGATGCCGGCTACAGTTACGAAGGCCCTATCGAGGATTTGCCTAGGAATATATCTCCTTCCGGGATTGTCGGCATTCCTGATATTCCGATTGAGAATGTCGTACTTAAGAACGTGGAAATCATCTATCCTGGAGGCGGAAATAAGAATTACGCTTACCGCGGAACCTCTCCCGAAGAGCTTGACAGTATCCCCGAGATGATTGATGTTTATCCGGAATTCTCTCAGTTTAAGGAACTTCCGGCCTGGGGACTGTTCATCCGACACGCTAAGGGTATCACCCTTGACAACGTACGTCTCGTGGCCGGAGCGAAGGATTACCGCCCAGCGGTCGTGGCGGATGATGTCGATGGTCTAGTGATAAAGGGCCTCAAGACCGACGAGCCTGCATCCAAAGGAAAGAAGCAGGTTGTCAAACGGAATGTGAGATAAAGATACTCTTTTAATATATAATCAGATTATGAAAAGACTCATGATCGTACTGGCCTGTCTGGCCACTTCGTTAGTCAGTTATGCCGATAACGCCGGATCAGCCTCCGAGCCTGCTTTGTCAGCCGGACAGCCGCTCGAGCCCGGCCGCGTCCATTCTCGCGTCGCCCTTCGACAAGCTCAGGACGACGCTGCGGCTGAGTGCGGCCTAAGCTCGACGGCTGCTCCGGCAGGAATTGCAACAAAACTGAGCGATGGGCACAATGTCCTGGTGGACGTGTGCGACGAAGGAATATTCCGGGTAAGGATCAGCCCGCGGAAAGAGTTCGAGGAGTCGCTTCTTGAGCGCTACGGCTGCATCAAGACCGACTGGAAAAAGGTGAAAACCGATGTCACCATCAAAGGGGCGGAGGCCATAATAACAAACGGAAAGTACTCATTGACAGTCAATAAGAAAACCGGAGTCATATCCCTGAAAGATGCGAAAGGTAAGGCGGTTATCAAGGAGATAAGGCTCCTGGACAACAAGGACAAGGTCTGCGACAACCTTCGGGAAGTCATCAACAAGAAATGGGAAGACCTCAACGTCATCAAGAATGACGGCGGAATCATCGGCGACGATGAGGGCAAGTTCGCCAATGTCGATAAGAGGGAGATTCCTGGAGCGATGAATATCTGCGCCATTTCGATAAAGATGGAGGATGGAGAGCGATTCTACGGTGGTGGAAGCACCAGCCGCGACCACATCCAGCATAGAGGTGAGCTTCTTAGAATGTGGGTCACTTACCAGCACACCGAGATTCCTATGCCCTTCATGATGAGCTCCAGAGGTTGGGGGATATATGACAACACCACCCGGAAGAGTTTCTTCGATGTGGGAAGTGTTTACAAAGACACCTTCAACATAGTCAACTGCTACGATGAGGCCGACTTCTTCCTGATGGCTGGAGAGGATATGCCGGCTATTCTTAATGCCTACACCACCGTCACCGGACGAACCTATGTGCTTCCCAAGTGGGCCTACGGCCTTTGCTTTGGCCCGAATATGCGTGAGGAGCAATTCGACATCCTCCACGATGCCGCGATGTTCCGTCAGATTGATGTGCCTTGCGACGTGTTCTGGCTGGAGCCACAATGGATGGCCAAACGCTACGACTTCACGACCAAGAAGCGCTGGAATTACGACCGTTTCTCCCCCGAGCCTTACTGGGTTCAGGATCAGTACCCCAAACAACTCCACCACAGGCTCTTCATCGGCAAGCTCCGCTCCATGGGATTCCACCTCGGACTCTGGCTTTGTGAGGAATATGACCTCAGCCTGGTCGAGGAAGATCTTGTGGCCATGCGGGAGGGCCGCGACACTTCCGGCCAGGAGCATTGGATGGACCACCTTAAGAATTTCATGGACCAGGGTGTCCAGGGTTTCAAACTCGACCCTGCCCGCACTATTGACAATCACCCAGACTGGAAGTACTACAACGGACAGACCGACGATGTGATGCACAACCTCAATCAGGTTCTGCTCCCCAAACAGATGGCCGAGCTCGGAAGGAACTACAATCTTCGGAAACGAAGACGGCATCAACATCCGGAGACAACGGCGGAGGGAAAACGGCCCTCTATGACCAGCTGAACCTCGGAATGAGCGGCTTCCTCAACACCTCTTGCGACGTGATGAGCGTGCCCAGAGACCTTGAGATGCCGTCTCTTCATTTCGGTCTTTTCCTTCCATGGGTCCAGATAAACAGCTGGTTCTCAATGATGCAGCCGTTCTACTACGACAAGCCCGAGCAGGACATCTACCGTTTTTATGTCAAGCTTCGTTACTCACTGGCCCCGTACATCTATTCAATGGCGCTGGAAGCCACGCAAGACGGAATGCCCATCGTCCGGTCAATGCCGCTAACCTTCCCTGAGGACCGGACCTGCGACGACATGACCTACCAATACATGTTCGGTCCTTGGTACTGCGTGGGAATATTCACCAACGAAATCTACTTGCCGAAGGGCACTTGGACAGACGCATGGACCGGAGAGCGGATCGTCAGCAAGGGTGAGACCTTCACTCGGGAATATCCCGCCGATCGAGCGGGGCTGCTCTTCATCCGTGAAGGAGCCATAATCCCCTCACAGGGAGATGTTTCCTATCTCGGTGCCCGTCCCTTTGAGAAAGTGACCTTGAATGTCTATCCTTGCGGAGACTCGAGGTTCACCATGATGGACGACGATGGTGAGACCTACGGCTATGAGAAGGGCACCATTGCCAAGACGCTTGTGGAGTGCCATGAGAAAGACGGTGTATCTAAGATCATTGTCAACCCTGTGCAAGGCTCGTTCGAAGGCATGCCTCAGACCAGGGAATATTCCTTCGCTGTCCAGAACGATGGCAAGGCGACAACGGTTTTGGTCGGTGGTAAAGAGCTGAAGGACTGGACCTTCGAAGATGGCATGATCCGCTTTAACCTTGAACCGGTAAAAGTCTCCGAGAAAGTAGTTATTGACATCAAATGAGAAAAATCGTATTCATTGGCTTTGTCCTGCTAGCCGTCTCCTGTGGGAAAGGAGACTGGAGGGACGCGACATTGCCGGCGGAGAAAAGGGCTAATCTGTTGCTGAAAGAGATGACCTTAGAAGAAAAGGTCGGACAGATGTGCCAATATGTGGCGCCATGCTATGTGCCACCTGGACAAGGCTCTCCCTACAAGAACATCGACGCCACCGACGAGAACCTTGGCAACAAGGACCTCGCCGATAAGATCCGTCGAGGAGAAGTCGGTTCCTTCCTTCATTGCATGACCACCAAAGAAGCGATAGCCCTCCAGGAACTCGCGAAGGAGAGTCGTCTGGGAATACCGCTTCTAATAGGCATTGACGCCATCCACGGAAACGCCCTGATAGAAGGCTGCACCATCTATCCGACCAGCATCAACCTCGCCTCATCCTTTGACCCGGATCTGATAGAGAGAATCGGCACCGAAACAGCTCAGGAAATGCGTCAGAAGGGTCTGTATTGGACCTTCGCACCGAATCTGGACGTGGCCCGCGACGCCCGCTGGGGCAGGATGGGAGAGACCTTCGGGGAAGATCCTTTTCTTGTCACCGAAATGGGGAAATATTCCATTTGGGGACTTCAAGGTCGGGACCGAGATTTTGATGAAGGCCATGTCATAGCTTGCGCGAAGCATCTTATCGCCGGAGGCGAGCCTTTCGGCGGGCTTAATGCCGCACCTATGGACCTTTCAGAAAGGCAACTTCGGGAAATTTACCTTCCTCCATTTGTCGCCGCGGTCCAGGATGCCCATGTGGGGACAGTCATGGCCGCCCATAACGAGGTCAATGGCATCCCTTGTCACGGAAATAGTTGGTTATTAAAGGATCTGCTTCGTGACGAACTCGGATTCGATGGTTTTGTGGTCAGTGACTGGATGGACATCGAACGCCTGCACAGCATGCACCACCTGGTTCCGGACCAGAACGAGGCGTTCCTGCTGTCCGTAGAATCCGGCATCGACATGCACATGCAGGGCGACAATTATTTCGAGGCTGTAATAGGAGCTGTCAAGGCAGGGCGAATTCCTATGAGGCGCATTGATGAGGCGGCGGGAAAGATTCTTGAGATGAAGTTCGCGGTAGGCCTCTTTGAGGCTCCAATGCCATCCATGGCTCCCCTCGAGAATGCCTCAGCCCATCGGCAAACCGCTTTGGAAGCCGCCCGTGAAAGCATCGTCCTCCTCAAGAATAACGGCATTCTACCACTGACGGCGTCAGGCTCTGGCAGTCCAGACTCCTCGCTTCGCTCGGCCCCTCCCACTCGCTCTGCGAGCGGGCCCCTCCCTCTTACGAGCCGAGGGTGGCTACGGTCTGGACTTGCCAGACCTGATGCCGCCAGACGGATATTTGTTGTCGGGCCGAACGCTGACAGCCAGACGATACTTGGCGACTGGGCGGCGCCACAGCCGGACTCGTTGGTTATCACTGTCTTAGAAGGAATCAAGACCGAGTTCCCAGGAGTGGCAATCGACACCATGTGCTTCGGAGGCATGATCTCCAATGTCAATGAAAAAGTGATATCCGAGGCTCGCCGCAAAGCCTCGGCGGCTGATGTCTGCATAGTTGTAGCAGGAGAGAATTCACAAAGATACTCGGCTTTCGGCCGCACCTGCGGTGAAAACTGCGACCGGGATGACCTCAATCTCCCGGGCATGCAAGAGGAACTGCTTGAGGCCGTGGCATCTACAGGCAAACCAACCATCCTTGTGCTTATGACAGGCCGCGCTAATAGCCTCGCCTGGGCCAAGGAGAATGTGGATGCCATCCTGAATGTATGGGAGCCTGGGCAAATGGGTGGGCAGGCAGTCGCTGAGGTGCTCTCCGGCAAGGTCAATCCGTCCGGAAAGCTGCCGGTGACGATGCCCCGAAGCGTCGGCCAAGTCCCGACAGTCTATAACCACAAGCACTCGCAGTACTCCCGCCTCTTTGCCACCAACGAGACCGGTCCCCTCTGGCCCTTCGGTTTCGGCCTTTCCTACAGCAACTTTTCCATGAAAGCCTCGCTAGGCCCTTCGACTCTGCTCAGGGACCGCTCGGCAGATGGCACTCCTGATGGCGAGACCACTGCCACCCTCGGCACGTTAAGAGGGGGGACCGGAGCGAAGCGGAGCGGAGCGAGCGGTGGGGCCTCGCGCAGCGAGGCGGTCGAGCCACAGGAGGTGCCATCTGCCGTCGCTACTGTTACTGTAGAGGTTACCAACGAGGGGCCGTACGATGGGGCCGAGGTGGTGCAGTTGTACATCAGGGACGAGTTCGCGTCGGTGACAAGGCCGGTGAAAGAACTCAAGGCCTTCAAACGAGTGTTCCTGAAGAACGGAGAGACCGCGACTGTGACATTTGAGATCACCCCCGAAATGCTCCAATGCTTTGGAGCTGACAACAAATGGAGCGTTGAGCCGGGCGAATTCACCCTCCTCGTCGGATCGTCATCCGCCGATGAAGACCTGCGACCTCTATCACTTACAATACAACAATAACTACCTGGCTCCAAGCACAGCACCCATGAAAACTCTAACCAGCCTATTGATAGCCTCCATATGCGCAATCCCCGCTCTCGGAGACAATCTTAGCGTAAGTGGCACCCATGCCCTTGGAAACGGCCATGTGTGCGCATACGGCAAAGACGCAGACATCCCCAGCGTTTTCGGGCCGACATATTCATCCCCTACCATCGCCTCGATAACACTTGACGGAGTTTACGGCATTGAATCCTATCCTGAACAATCAGGTGGAGTCTGGAATATTGTACTATCAAAAGACGGATCTAAGGTTGGTACAATCAGAGACTGTATTCCACCCAAAAAGAATGTCCTCGTCAGGGAAATAATCCCGATAGGCGAGCCAATAGTGTTCAGTGTCAGTCTTTTACCAGAGAATAGAGCACTCCTTGACCACATGTCTGTAGAGCCCGCGAAGATAAAAGGCAGCTTATCCGCTTTCATCGTAAGAGTAAAAAAGGGTGTGCCATTCTATTCAGCCTACGCATCCCCTTCAGAGTACCATGCGGCCATCTTTTCCACTGGCAAAGCGAGGCTGGACCTGAAAGACAGCGGAACGGATCTCAGCCTGGCCGCAGAAGGGAAAGGCGCGGTCTATGTGGTCATAGCCGACTCTCCGGAAGCTCTTGATAATGAGTTGAAAGGAATCCGTTGTCTCAGACCCGGAAAGGCTGTTCGGCAGTCCAGAAGACAATCTAAACGTCTCCGCGGAGAGCTTCCCGCAATAGGAAACGAAGTCCTTTCCAAAGAGGATAAGAAAGAACTGGAGAACACCCTCAACCTGGTAAGCGATTATGTTCTGGCGCAACAAGACGCCGGAGGTGGCATACTTGCCGGCAAGAATTACCACATGGCCTATGTCAGGGACCAATACGGCAACTCAAGGGGCCTGCTTGCCATGGGGCATCTTGGCAGAGCTAAAGACTTGCTGGACTTTTATTTCCGAATATGGGAAAGGTTCGGACTCATCCACAACGCCCAGCCGATGGGTGTGGACGGCGCTTTCCACTGCCACGAGGACGACAACACGGAGATAACCGGCTATCTGGTGACACAGGCCATGGATTATTACCGCCAAAGCGGTGACAAAGCCTTCGTCAATAGGATTATGCCGATGCTCCGCTGGGCTGTCCAGGCACAACAAGCCGACATAATCGACGGAATGCTTCCTTTCAACGGTGACGAGACCTACATAGCCGGAGGAATCCTCCCCAGGGATGTCATGTACCATGGCTCCGCCGAGGCCACACTGCTGTTCATCGAAAGCACAAGAAAGTTGGTCGAATATCTTGCCGCCAACCCTTCTGATGTTTGGACTAAAGAGGAGATTGATTCCGCCGGCAAAGACGCCGACATCTGTGCCAAAGCCTTCAGGGATAATTTCTTCGTTGACGGGAAACTATTCATAAACAATCCGGAACGGGAGAAAAAAGTGGTCTATCCGGCCACCCGGCCTGGAGTATGCCTCTATCCCGGAGTTCCGACGGCCCACTATCCGGTGACCTACCATTTCAAGGGCAACCTGTATTTCTGCGAGGATTGCATGAAAAAGGACACCACAGGAATCGTACCGCCTACTCCGAGACGGTTCAGCATCCCGTCCGCCTTCCTGTTTCCGATCTACATCGATGCTAAACTATTCACTGACAATGAGAAAAGAGCTCTTCTCGAAGAAGTTGTGGATTGTTACGACAAGACTGGAAGACTCGATGAACGCGACATAGTCTTGGGCTATGACTACGGACTGTTCCTATACGCTCTCACTGAATATGACCACCCGCAGGCGGCGGAAATCTACCGGAAGATGATGGATCTACGGGACAGCTCCCTATCCTGGGTTGAATACTATGTTGGCGGGGTTCCTTTCAACACGCCTTGCCGGCCTTGGGAAAGCTCAATCAACATCGCCGCGGCGCTTAAATACGCAAACGGACATTGCGGATCATCGCCTGGTCATGGCTTTCTATGCCCAAGGAATAATCCAGCGGGATACTATCGCAATCCGGACATGGCAGCGAAACATTGAATCCAAGTTCCAGAATCTTCCAGCCATCTCCTTGAATATCAAATTCTTTCGAAGCGACAGTCTCATTCTCAAGAGTAGTCCTGACGAAAAGGGTTCCTTTGCCGCTAACTTCAGCGATAAAGGTGTAGCGCCCGCCATATTCAAGGTGAAGACCCTCATAGAGGCGTCCTCCTCCTTTGGCGAACCCGTGGCCATTCTCCGCCCCGGCATCACCTTCCATTGTCCAATAGCAGTGGCCATGAGAGAAATCCCCATTGACAAAATCACTGGAACTATGTAATCCACAGTCCGTTATAAAGTTCGTAGGCTTCACCCAAAGCATGTCGCATAGGCTCCGGTATTCATTCCCAAGGATCCTTACATTCTTTACAGGAGCATAATCGTCCCTCTCGTTATTGTCGAAAGGCTTCCCGTCGTGAGGATTGTCGCACCATGTCCCCACAGAATGGCCACCCTCAAGCACACAGTCATAGACCTGCACACCATCAATCTCCTGTTTGGTCAGATCGGGATTGGTAGTGCCCCAAGGGATGAACGCTATCGCCTTACCAGCGCCCTTAGTCGAAGAATTTATGTAACTATGCTCGACTTTTATATCCCTGATGGAATGGTCGGCATCGTCATCATCCTTGCGCCACGGGCTGATCTTGCCACGAGGGTCACGGTAGCTGTCGCTCATCACGATCCCGTCGTCATTCGAGTCGAAGAAACACCTCTCCACACGAATGTGCCTGGCTCCCTGGCCGAAACTGAAGCCATCACCGCTAACGCACTGGACTTCATGAAGTTTGACGTTCCCTACAAAGATGCTGTCCGTGGCAGGGAAATTGGTGTGGTAATTATTGCAACGAAGTATGTCAACGTCAGTGAACTCAATATGTTTGCTGTCGCAAATTCCCACAGGGCAGATGTGAATCCTGTCGCTGCAAGTCCTGGCATAGTGGTCCCAATCGGGGTTGACCGAATAAGGATCGCTCATCCTGATGACACCAGGTCCCGTGATCTTCACATTCTCAAGGAAGTTGCCCTGAATCAACGGATAATTGATGAAAAGACAATGCGTCCAAGGACAACCTGGAATGTCAAAGTCGTGACCATAGGCAGGGATATAGTCGTAATCCCTTAGGTCGTACGACTGCCAAAGCACGGCCCCTTTCTCAAGATGCAGTTCCACCCCGCTTCTCATAGTGATGTGGGTGGCCACATACCGTCTCCCATATGGCTCATCCGTACCGGTGAACACCACCCTGCCACCACCTGCGGCCGCACAAGCGTCAACGGCTTTCTGGATGGCTTTCGTGTCATCCGTGAAGGCATCGCCCTTCGCCCCATATCTCAAAACCGGGAAATCCCGGTCCGGAAGTTCGAATGAATATGGATTCGCGGTGAAATCCCTCCAGTTTTCGATGTAGAACGGCTTGTCAAGAGGGATGCCTTCTCCAGAATCATTCCTCAACACGGCGAGGAAACGGCTGCTTAAATGAGTCATTCTCCCAGATAGCCTGCTGTTGGGGAAAGACAAGCCGAAGGTTTCCTTGACCGGAGCCTTGGCCAAAAGGACCAGCTGGTCCACTGAGGAGCCTTCCATCTTCATCGGATATTCATAAACCTCTATCGTAGAATAACTTCCAAGTAGAGACTTGTCAACATTCCCTTGAATCTCAACTTCCGCGGTGTCCGCGACACAGGAGGCTATCCCGCCTCCGTACCTTATTATCGGATCCTCCCTTTCGAATCGGATCTGAGCGATCTTCCAGGTTCCCCTGCCCTTCTTCTCAAGGGATTCGAGAGAAAAACCCTTTAGCGAACCGCAGGCCTCAGGGACGTCAGAGATGTTAAAATAGTACGCCCGCATCTTACTTCGAGGCACGATGTCGAACTCCTTGCTCCCTCTCTTGCCATCAATAGTCTCCCAAGAAAGACGCACACGGTCCACTTTGCTTTTGTTCTCCATCACCACGAAGAAGGTGTTCCTGTCATCAAGCGGAGGCTCGAACATGTGGTTCCGGCTTCCCGTCAGATCAGGTGAGCGTAGTTCAGCCCCTCTCCTGAACCTCAACTTGAGAGCGTCTGACTTCCACTTTATCGCAGATCCCTCAGCAGACTCAAATCCAGCGACAGATGAAGGCAACATGAATCCCAGATCCAAGGCCTTTCCAAAACGCAGATCATCGAGCAGGAATGCCCGGCCATTTTTCCAAGGCTCATCCCCGGGGCATACAAGTCCGATCTCGAGACTCTCCACCTTCGACAAGAAAGGACATTCCGACAAATCGAATATGACCGTACGCCATAAGGTCGGGATAATTTGAGCTGTAGCTGTGAATTCCCGTTTCCCTGAGAAGAGGGTCAAGGACACAAACTGGTCTATCGCAGGCCCCTCCTGCGTGAATATTGAGAACTCGGCAAGCGGGGTCGAGGAAAAATCCTCCGGCTGGGGAAACTCTTTGCGGACGGTTCTTAAAGCCGGAGCGTCCTCATCAGGAGTCACCAACATCACACCTTTCCCTTGGTGCGGCCGTTGACCCAGATACCCGCCTCCATCCAGGCGGATCGACACCTTCTCTCCCCCTGTGAACCCGTCCAGATCCTCCGTGTCGAACGAGGCGGCCGAACGTGGCTCAAGTAACGAAACCCGATTGCTGTAATCATGTGATACACAAGTGGTTCCCGGCTCAGAAACCAAAGATAAAGCCATCAAGGCAGCGATTAATGACACTCCCATATCAGTTAATTCAAAGTCGTACAATAATACTCATCTTAGCGGTCAGGTCGTCGAATACACCCCTAGAGTCAATACTGGTTTTGAAACTCTTATTCTCGTCCAGGATCGACAAAGGTGTCCCTCGGAATCCGAACCTGTTGTAACCAGCGGTAGCCACAACAGCGAAGCGATCCCAAGAGAAGTTCACCCCGGCCCTTACCGTGAAAACCGGCACAATACTTCCGTCAACTTTTGATTTACCGGAAGAATCCCCATCCTGACGGATTGAATAGGCGGTGACATGGTTAAACAACGATGCCATGGGTATCACCGACAGGAACATTGTCAGGTTCCTGTAGCCTTTGGAGGAGACGACATCCGACGAAACCCGGTAAAAAGGGACCCAGTTGTAGGAATATCCCGCTCCCAAACACACCTGTTGGGATGTGTACCTGCGCAAACCGCTTGAGAATGAGAGCATGAACTCTTCCTTGGGGTCAAATGACATATCCCCTTGCATATACTTCGCGATAGCTATCCAGGAGCCAGCGGAACGGTGCTGGATGTAATTGCCATCGGTAGCGGCTGTGTAAGTGAATTCGCGATGATTGACCAGATAGTACGCATCGACCGTGAGTGTGCGCATAGTGCCTGGATAATTGGAAGTGAAGGAAACAGGAGATGCCATGTCATCGGTCACAAGGGTTCCGTTGACATATTCATGGAGCTTGAAATACTGTATCCTGCCTCCAAACGAAGGTTGCCTGAAGGCCAATGACATGAAACTGTTCTTTCCCGGGTTCTTGCTTCCAACCTCAAATGAAGATGATAGACTGAGACTTCCGAAGCCTACCGAGCCTCCTATCTTCTTGTGGAGATGCCGCTGGAGACGGTTCTCAAGATTCCCGTTGATTAGAGATGAACCCGGATGGGTGTAATCCGTCCGTTTGATGTCGCTGCTGAGAAAGGCTCCGGTTGAGATCAATGTAGTCTCAAGAGAGAAAGACCAACGTTGCGATGGCCTTGTCACATAAGTGGAGTCGTGTTTCCGGTCCGGGCTGGTGGCGAAGTCAATCGCTTCTTTCAATATTCGCCTGGGGAAACTGTCGTTTTGTGCCGCTGCCGGTATGGCGAGGCACAAGACCAGCGGAAAGACCATCAGACAGCGTCTCACTTCCCGCAATCGAAAAGTTGGACTTTCAATGACTTGACCTGGGAGTGGACAAGGGCTCTGACCTTGACTCCCGGGGTCTTCTTGTAGAGCCTCGCACCGAAGACTTCAACTTTGCCCGGCTGCGCATGGGTAAGTTTATAGGTCCGTCCGGCGAGGGTGACTTCAACTGTCCCTTCAAAGTCAATGTCAAGGGTAACGGCCGCATATTCAGGAGTTTCCGGATCCCAAGTAACAGACTGTCCCTCAGGCAGCCTCATCGAAATCTTCCTAAAAGTGTCGATTGGCTTCCTGCCATCGGTCTGGCGCCACCAAAAGTCTGAAAGTTGGAAAGTCACACCATCGGAGACAGCCCTTTGCTCGTGTGGGGCAGGGAATATGGACGCCTGAACATCAAAGCCAGCGTCTTTGACGGTCTTGATGTAGGCGGAGTCAAGCATGCCGTGGTTCATGGTGCTCATCCCGCATGTCCCGCCAATCTCTTTCAGCCTCTCAATTGTTCTCTGGGCATCATCCTTTCCCGGGTCCAGCAGAATCAGGCATGATGAATAGTTTCTGGCTTGACTCACAGCGGCTTGCGAAGCGTCGAACGCAATAAAACTGTCCCCTAGAATCTCATGGGCAAGCTTATAGGATTCAGGAACGGCGCTGTGGAGCATCGGGATAATCCCATATTCCTTACAAGCCTCAAGTTCCTCAAGAAGGGTAGGAATCGGAACCCTCAGGGAAGGATCAGTCGACTCAAGGACATATTTGCTGCGTAACTCCTCAAAAGTCAAGTCTTTAACTTTCACCGGTTCGGTAATCTTCGAATAATCCGAAGCGTTTCGCATTGTGCGGTTGATCGTGCCGTCATGCATGATGACCATCACGCTGTCAAGGGTGTATTTGACATCGCACTCGATGGCCGGATAGCCATATTGGGCCGCCATCCTTACGCCGGCGGGGCAGTTCTCGTTAATGTAGAATTCTTCCCCGTCCTTAAGCCAGCATCCCCTGTGGGCAACCGATATGGGAAGATCCACATCAACTCCGCCGCTACAAGAAAAGAACAATAAAGCAGACAAGCAGAAAAAACCGAATCTCTTTAGCATATCCTTGACTATTAATTATTTCCAACAGAATCAGAATAGGAAATGGAGTTTCTCGGGCAAACGGGTGTAGTCATCTATCCTGATGTAATCCATTCCGCCGAGCCGGATCTGGCTGTCGTTTCCGCCATCCGTGAAGTCATCCCCGACAAAGAGGATCTGGTCCTTCACATAACCCTTCTCGGCGGCATATCGCATAACCGCATCATACTTGTTGTACTGTTTCGGAGTGATGTCGAATGATGTTGTTCCACCGATGAACACCGAGTAATCCTTGAATATCTCGCTGACTTCAGGGAACATCTCCCTGCGGCGGACCTTGTCCGGATCGAAAACAAGTTTGTCAGCCGAGTCCGCTTTTGTTCCCAGCAAGGCGAAGGTGACCATCCCGGATTGATGATATTCGTTTGAATCGCCCTTAAAAGAGGTGTAGCCGTATTTCTTCCTCAGCTCCGCCGTCTTCTTTTCGAAGAACTTCCGATCCACAGGACTGGTTTCTTCCCTCACAATCTTGAACTTGCCATCCACCATCCGGCTCTCTTCCATACCATAGTTGCCGAGGATAGTGATCGGATATTCTCCCATCTGATTGTAAATCCTCTTGCAATTGCCGCCACCGGCCATTATGATCTCATAACGCTGCCTGAGGGTGTCGAGAACGGCCCGATTCGCATCCGAGAGAGGCTGTTTGTGCTGCGTCAGGGTGCCATCAAGGTCAAAGACAATGAGTTTCTTGGTCTGCTTCCACTGAAGTTCCCTGATTGCCGACATTAGGTTCAGCATGGCCTGCGGCTCGTCAGAGCTGACATAATCGACATGGTGCCTCATGGCGAAGTCGGCCAGGTCATAACTATTGACGGGCCATAGAACGGTCTGAAGGCCAGCCTCATGCGCCTCGTCAAGCAGGTGGGTCCGGTTCATCACAACGCTCATGTTGTAGGAAACTCCGGCATAACCTTTTTGGATCAGCTCCTCTGTTTTGAATGCCTTGCCGCTGGAGATGGGAATGACTTGGGTTCCGGGACGGAGCCTTAGGATCTCATCGCAAAGATGCTCGCTGAAAGAGATGAAAGTGACCTGGTCATACATGTTCATCGCATCACAGAGAGCGACAACTTTCTCAGCCAGAGTCGTTTCCCTTTCTGGAGTCGGATGAGCCTTAAGCTCCAGGAACAGCATTAGCGCCGTGGTTTTCTTGGCTTGGGTGAAATATTCCCTCAAGGTTGGGACCTTGTCCCCGTTTGGCAGGACGCAGGAACGCACAGTCTTGAAATCCAGTTTCTGGACATCCGGATAATCGGATCCGGGAATCTTAGGACCATGGAGGATCACGAGGGAATCCTCGGTGGTCAGATGGACATCCAACTCAACTCCTTCAACGCCCAATTCCTGGGCGCCTCGAAGACTTGTGAGAGTGTTCTCAAATGAGCCCGGATGGGCGTAATATCCCCTATGGGACATGACCTTTGTCTGCGCTGGAAGCAGGGCAATGGCGGCTAGAATCGCCACCACTATAGCTATCATTCTCTTCATGTTAACAAATATAATGATTTTAACTATTTTTGTGCATCAACAAACACCCGCTTCCATGAAGAGAATATTCCTGGCCGGAATTTGCGCCCTTTTGTTATTGGCCATTCCCTCCCACGCCCAAAGAGGCAATAGGGAGATTCCCACCCCAAAAGATGGTCTTAAAGACGCCTATAAAGACTACTTCATGATCGGCGCTTCCGTCGATGTGAGAAATATCACCAATCCTAGCCATATCGCCCTCATCAAAAGGGAATTCAACAGCATCACGGCGGAAAACGCGATGAAACCCCAGCCTACAGAGCCCCGCAAGGGAGAGTTCAATTGGGAGGACGCCGACAAGATCGCCAATTTCTGCAGGCGCAACGGGATCAAGCTCCGTGGCCATACCTTGATCTGGCACAATCAGATAGGATCTTGGATGTGTCGGGACGAGAACGGCAAGCTACTTTCAAAAGAGGAGTTCTATGCCAACATGAAGCACCACATACAGGCAATCGTGAGCCGTTATAAAGACGTGGTTTTCTGCTGGGATGTTGTAAATGAAGCAGTGGCTGACAGCCCTGTGGCTCCGGGACGGCCGGAACTCCGGGATTCGCCCATGTACAAGATCGCCGGAGAAGAATTCATCTACAAAGCTTTTGAATATGCTCATGAGGCCGACCCTGACGCCCTTTTGTTCTACAATGACTATAATGAGGCGGAACCAGCTAAGAGTCAACGCATTTACAACCTTGTCAAACGGATGAAAGACGCCGGAGTTCCTATTGACGGAATCGGAATGCAAGGCCATTACAACATCTTCGGCCCCTCAATGAAAGAAGTTGACGATGCTATCAGCCTCTATTCCAAGGTTGTAAAACATATTCAGGTAACTGAGTTAGATGTCAGGGTGAACGAGGACATGGGAGGAGGGCTCCGTTTCAACAAAGGCTCCGGGCAAATCAACGATTGGGAGAAGATTCTTCAACAGGACCAATATGCCAACCTTTTCAAGGTGTTCCGCAAGCACAAGGACGTTATAGATTGTGTCACTTTCTGGAATATCTCCGACAAGGATTCATGGCTTGGAGAGGGCAATTATGCCTTGTTGTTCGACTCCAACTACAAACCAAAGAGAGCCTATCTCGCTGTCAAGGGGTTCAATCCCGAGGCAGATAACGCCGAGATCCTGGAGGATTTCAAACCTTCTGAGCTGAACCAGCCCGGACAGGAATATCCGATGGTCAACTCGCAGGGCTACGCCCGTTTCAAGATCTATGCGCCAGAAGCTAAATACGTGATTGCCAGCATAGCCGGCGGGACTGTCCTTCACAAGGATTCGAAAGGCTACTGGACCGGAACCACAGCCGCACCGGAGAACGAAGGTTTCCACTACTACCATCTGACAATCGACGGTTCAGAGGTCAATGACCCGGGAACCAACATCTTCTACGGTTCAACCCGCTGGGAAAGCGGCATCGAGATTCCGGCTCATGACGCTGATTTCTATGCTGTGAAGAATGTTCCCCACGGCAATGTCCAGCAGATTCTCTTCTGGTCAAACAGCACAAACCAACTGCGCAGGGCCTTCGTTTACACTCCTCCGCGATATGAAAATGGAGACAACAGATACCCTGTCCTCTACCTCCAGCATGGTTGGGGAGAGAATGAGTATGCCTGGTTGAATCAGGGCCACGCTAACTTCATAATGGACAACCTGCTAGCCGAGGGCAAGGTCCGACCGTTCATTATCGTGATGACATACGGAATGACCAACGATGTACGGATCGGAGAGTTGCGCAAGTTCAACTATGAAGCGTTCCAAACGGTTCTCTGCGATGAACTTATCCCATTTATTGACAGTAACTTCCGCACAATAGCGCAGAAAGACAGCCGGGCGATGGCCGGGTTGTCGATGGGTGGCATGGAGACCCACAACATCACTCTCGCGCGTCCCGAAATATTCTCCTACTATGGGCTTATGAGTGGAGGAATATACCTCCCGGACGAAATCCAGAAACCTGAACAAGTCAAGGGAATATTCATCGGCTGTGGCAGCAAGGAGGGCCCCGACCGTGTCATGAAGGCGGTCTCCGACTTGCAGGCGGCTGGCTTCAACGCCAAGGGTTACGTGTCCGACGGCACCGCCCACGAGTTCCTGACCTGGCGCCGCTGCCTCTACCAGATGGCCCCCATGCTATTTAAGTAGTCTAAAAGGTGATGTCCTTGGGCTTGTCGAGGTGACCGCCGGTGTTGAAGTGCTGGTTGTCGGGCAGGTCGATGTCCGTACGGGCGGCACCTTTGCGCATAAGGGCTTTAAGGTCAGGAAGGTAGTGCTGATAGACTCCTCTTGGGGTAGTGCCTTTGTCCTTGCAGATACTGGCGGCCATGCCGACGACCTCACCCATCATCGCTCCCGTGCGCATAAGCCTGGTCGAACCAAGCGTGACATGGGTGGTCGAGATGTCCCGGCCAGCCATGAACAGGTTGTCTATATTCCTGGAATACAGACACCTGTACGGAGCGGCATAGGGATAGATCGGGTTGTGCTTGGTCTCAGCTTTGAACTCATTCCCGGGGAAGTTGGCCGAGTTGGCCGGATCCGGGAAGTGAAGGTCGAAATGCCAAGTCAAAGTAAAGGAGGCATCCTCATGGAAAACCTGCTTATCCACATCGTCCTGCTTCAAGACATAGTCTCCCATGAGCCTGCGAGACTCACGCTTTCCTGAGACATAGGCGACCCAGCCGAGGGAACGGTTGGCATATTCAGCTTTCTTAGAATAATGGTTCTTGAGGAAGCTCCAGTTGGAATAGACGACAAGAAGGCCATAATCCCTGATCCTCTCGAAATCGTAGATCTGGTCCAGGTTCATTCCCGTCTCCCAGGTCCATTCTCCCATCTTGACCTTCTCGCAGTTATCCTCAGTGAACTTGACTCCATATTCAAATTCAGGGAACGAACTCTTCTTACCATCATCCACGCTGTACCACTGCACAGATGATCCCATGGTCATCTTGTCAGCCTTCTCCGGAGCAAGGGACTCGCCATATTCGTCACGTCCCTCACGGCCCATCATCCAGTCCGCCCCGGCCATGAATCCGAGATTGGCGTCACCGGTGCAATCGGCGAAGACAGGAGCCTTAAGAAGAACCTCCCGGCCTGACTCGATGTTGCGGATCACTACAGAAGCGATCTTGGACCCGTCCATATTGACGGCCACAGCCCTGTAATTAGGCAGATACGTCAGACCTTCCTGTCCCTCCAGGAACGCTATCTTCTTGTCATCCTCATAGTTGGAGGCGGGCTGGGCGTTGCCGCCCTTGGAATGACCGAACTCACGAAGCATACGGCCGAGCGCCGGATAGGGATCCTGCTCGATGAAAGCCCCAAGATGAACACGTATCTCCGAGGAATTGTTGCCGCCGGGAATCGGACGGTCGTTGACCAGAGCGACCTTGCAGCCGAAACGGGCGGCGGAGACAGCGGCGCACATACCGGCGATACCACCTCCGATCACCACGAAGTCGTAATCACCTCCGTCATCAGGCTTTGCGGGAAGGGCGCCAACCTGCCTGCGGAACGCCTCGAGGGAAGCGACATCTTCAGGCGGAACCACATCCCTGTCGGGGCAGATCCAAACCGCGTCGCAACGGCCGTCGAACCCTGTCAGGTCCGAGAGGGCAAGGGCGCAAGGCCCGGCCTTCAGCTTGACATTCCCGGCGTACTGCCAGCCCCACTTGTTTCCAGCGTTGCCTAGTATGCCCTTCATCGGCTTTCCCTGAATCTTGACCCTGAACGCTCCAGGACCATTGGCGGCGGTCCAGGGAGATGTCCAGTTATACGAGCGGACCCAGACATGGTACACTCCCGCTTCCGGAATATCAACTGTTGTCGAGGCATCCTCGACAGGTTTTCCCATTCCGTGGGCTATCAGGTAAGGCGACCCCATGAGATCCATGAATTGCTGGTCAACCTGCCAGCCACCCTTGACAGGGAAATTCTCGGTCTCAAGGAATATACCTTGGGCTGACGCATCAACAACGCTCAGCAACCAGCCCAAAGCTAAAAGAATCAGAATGAACCTTTTCATTTTGAATGAATTATCTGTATTCAAACATGGCCGTTGCCTTAGTGTCTTGATCTGCCTTAAGGCGGATCCAACGGGCCTGGAAGGCATCCGGGAAGCGATGCTCCAAAGTGTCGCCCGGCTTGACATTGAAGTCAGCGTAATGGAACCACTGGCCATCACCGGTCGGATCCACCTCAACGCTGAAGGTCACCTCGCCGGAAGAACTATGAGACAAAGCCATCTCCCTCTTGTCGTAGAAACCGATAAGGAACGGGTCTGAATATTCACCGGCCTTTACGGAAGATTCAACCCAGGGACCTCCGTGGCCGACAGGTTTGCCTAGCTTCCATAAATCATCGACCGCACCGGCCCAAATCGCGGCTTTGCCATCCTCAGAGAACACCACTCGGGGATTGCCCTTGGCGGCGGAATGGTCTATCCCGGTCATCACGAGCATTCCCCTGTAGGATGCGTAATCATTGATACCGAACTTATGGGAAGCGACGGGACGCACCTTGGCATAACCGTCGGCATTCTCAGCTGGAAGCTCATAAAAAGTGCCAGCGAGCGAAAGCAAGTCGCGCTCGGTGGCCACCTCGCGGCAAATCCTAAGCGCACCTTCCTTTATCTTCCCTGAATAGGTGTCATCTCCGAGAGGAAGCCTCCAACGACGGTCCTTAGCGTCAACTATCAGTATTGACCCTTCCTGGACATCGACCACATCGACGGGGATCTCGAATTTGTCACGGATGTAGTCGGCCATCTCAGCATCGTCCTTCTGGACAAAGTTCATTTCGCCGTCGATTTCGTAGTATTTCTCTCCTTCTGAGGTCTGAGCCAAGACACCGAGAGCCCTGCGCTGATCCGGAAGACCATAGAGAAATCCCTGAGAATCATTGACTTTATTGACCGGAGCCAAACCTGCGAATATCGGATCGGGCTCAGTGCTGCGCGTCTCTTTCTGGCCAAGGACAAAAGTCAGGTCAGCCTTTATGTCAGTGGCGCTGACGGCCCTGATCCACACGGCGTCAAGAGTCTCTTCGATCGGGAAGAACATCGACTCTCCAGCGCCAACCTCGGTCCTGTAAGCCATTGTCCACTCTCCGTTACCCTTCTTATCAACCTCAAAGGTGATGTCGGCGGGAGCGCTCGAATGGTTGGAAATCCATGCGCAACGGTTGTCCCAACCCTGGATCAGGAAAGGATCGGAAGGCACACCTGCCTTGACATCGTCCTTGAGCCAAACGGAACCACCAGCCGTGGTGGGTCCCACATGGTCGGGCCTGTCATAAGAGGTGAACCAAACATTGGAGTTTGACTGCCCGGGCCCACCTATGCGTCCTTTCTGCTTACGCTTGTTAAGGAACTCGCTTTGCGCGGAATCGTCGCATCCGAACACGAGACGACCGTTCCATTCGGCGAAGTCACCGATCACCTTCAGATAAGCTCCCCTTGGACGGATTCCAGCGGAGTTAGCGGTCGTGAAGGTCCCAGGAAAACGCCAGAACATTCCGTGCATGGTCATAAGATAATCGGGATCAGCACCTTCCGGGGCGATATTCCGGATCCTTGGCCATTCGGTATTCCAGCCATGAGCCCCGTCGTAGGCATGACTGGCTTTAGGAAGACGATAATAGCTCCAACCTTTGTCAGGTTCCCTGACCGCGAGAATAACCGAACGGTAGTCCCAGCCGACCGCCCAGATGGGATCAGTCGCCGGTGATGGATTACCATGGATTCCGCCGGGGCCGGTAATCTCAGTGAACTGGTTGCGTCTGACGAGTTTCCAGTCCTTGCCATCCCACTCGACAAGAGCTCCGGAAGGTATGTCGAACTGCTTCTGCGCAAGCTCTCCTTCCTCTCCGTTATTGGAATAAACCGCGACACCTTGACCTGAATAGAAGCCCTTGCCATGATAGCCGGGGAACATCGTGCAAAGATCTCCGGTGAAGCCTTCCTTACGCTTCTGGTTGCCGTCCTTGTAGAGCTCGATACCATCAAGAGTATGGACATCGATGTCATAGAAGCCGGCTTCCATGGAAGCGTAAAGAATACGATTGGCAGGATCAGTGAGGTGAGCGGCCAAGCCGGTAGGACGACCAGGGAACTTATCGTAGGGAAGAACCCTGACGTTCTTGTCAGCATCAATGGCATAAGGGCCTATAAACAACTGATTTGAAGCGTCATGGATCATCCTGTCCGCAGGAGTGCCGCCAATGCTCTCAGGACGGACTATCTCATCCAACCCGGGAGTGATCTGGTAAAGTTTGTCATCGGAACCGTAAGGCTCATGAGGACCGTACGTGACGACCCAGAGGTCTCCTTGCCAAGGCACCACGGCTCCCGTACCACACTCTCGCTGGGAATTATAATATGCGAGATGCGGATAGATGCCACCAAAGTTCTTATGCCCGGTCTCATCAATAGCGGACGGAGCCTTGGTCGAGCAAGCGGCGGCGGCCACAAGAGCCGCCGCTACCATAAATATTCTTAGAAAGCTACGCATGACACTAATATCCAGGATTCTGGGTCAGATTCTCATTGATGAGACGATCCGCCGCGGGAATCGGCCAGAGGTAGTCGCGCTTCGGATCGAACTGACGTGTGGTAGCCTGAACCACATAACCCTTCTCGGCCATGTAGCGGACATCCGCGATACCATTCTCGTCAATATCCGGAACACCACCGATAGGATAGTTACCGTCAAGCCAGTTCTGGGCAAGTTTCTGATACTCAGGAGGTGTGCTTGCGAGATTACCATCCCAGCTGGCGTTACCGGACCAAGTCCTCTCAAGATAGAAGATAGGACGGTTGAACACCACTTCGGCGATTCTCCAGCGAATCAGATCCTCATATCTGTGGCCTTCAGCGGCCATCTCGATAAAGCGCTCGGTACGGATGATAGTGCGAAGCTTGCTCTGGTCTCCTGCGAGCACCTTGGGATAGGTCAGACCTGTTCCCTTGTAAGCGCGCTCACGAAGCTTGTTGATCGTGGCGTCAAGCACAGCCTGGTCACACTTGCCTTGCTCGTTCATGGCCTCGGCGTACATCAGGAGAACATCACCGTAGCGCATGTCCTGATAGGCGTTGACACCCTTCCAGCTGTTGACCGCGATCCATGTTGCAGGATTGGAGAACTTCTTGAATACGAAACCGTTATAGGCAGCGTGAAGAGCGCAGGCCTTCGAGTCAGTGTTGTTGACAAGGGCTCCGGTCGATATCTTGACAACCTTGTTGGCCAAAGGAGAAGGAGAATGCTCAAAACCGAAGAAAGCATAGTCCTCAGGCTTGTACGTTCCGTTCTTAACACACTCAGACTCGGGCTGGGCGAAAGGCACGATGGTCATCGCCATACGGGGGTCGCGGTTGTCGAATATGGCCTTGGGATTGTACAGAGGGGACTCGTCGATGGGCAGACCATCGATGCAAGGATATGCGCAGACAAGCTCAAGTCCAGGGTTTCTGGCACCCCAGCCACCAGCCAGACGGGTCAAGAAGTTCTGGATGTCATTGTCGAACCAGTAATATATCTTCAAGGAATAGTCACCCTTGAACACGAATATCCATTCCGGGGAAGTTGTAGCGGTGAACAGCTCCTGGTAGTTGCTGTGAAGCGAATAGACACCAAGATCCATGCAAGCCTTGGCTGCCGTAGCGGCGGTAGCGTAATCTCCGTTGTAGATGGCTATACGAGCCTTGTAGGCATAGGCCATGCCCTTGGTAGCCCTTTGTACTCCGGCGTAGCCTTCAGGAAGTGAAGCGGCGGCCTTGTCAAGGCACTCGTATGCGAAAGCGAGAACCTCGCTCTTCGGAGAACGTGATGCTGAGTAAGCCTCTTCGAGAGTCATGCCGGTCTTGTCGAGGATGACATCACCCCAACGGAAAGCCAACATTCCATAGGCGTAGCCGATGTAGAAATAAGCCTCGCCCTTATATTGGTCGAGAGTTTTGGCGTTGATTCCGAGATCACTGCCTTTCGCATCCAAGTTGTTGATGATACGAAGGGAACGGGCGATGCCCTTGTAGTAGTTCTGCCAATAGGTGGCGATTGAGCTGTTCTCGGCGGTCAAGGTCCCGTTGAAGGTGAACTGGGTATTGCTTCGATATGTGACATCATCTGCCCAGTCGGTACCGTCAATCGGGAAGAACGCGGTCCTGTACAGGTCGTTGAGACTCATCTCGATCTCCGACTGGGAGGAATACCAGTTTTCGCTGGATCCCTCAGACAGCGGGTTGAGGTTGAGATCGACGCAGGAGGAGAGCAACAGCGCCGAAGCTATTGATATAGCGATAGTTATTATCTTTTTCATGATTGCGCCTCCTTTAGAATTTGACATTTACACCGAAAATGAATGAGGTCGAGATGAAATCGCTGGTGTTGCCGACTTCAGGATCCCAACCCTTAGGGTAATTGCTGATAGCGGGAAGATCCGTGACATTGGCATAGACTCTCAAGCTCTTGATGAAAGTCTTGTCCATGATTTGTTTGGGAAGAGTGTAACCGAGAGTGACATTCTTCACACGGAAATAACCGCCGTTGAACATCCAGAAATCAGAGCCCGCGCTCTGGCTGCCGGTGTTGGTGTAGGTGACCCTAGGATACTTGGCATTCTTGTTGGCCTCATCATCGCCGATCCTCCAGTAGTTCCCGACAAGAATCTGAGGAGCGGAACCCCACTGGTTCTTGTAAGGCTGGATCCAGTAGTACTGGAACAGCTTGCTCTGATGGCCTATTCCCTGGAAGGACATGTTGAAATCCAAGTTCTTCCAGCCGAGGAAAACGTTTCCACCATAGAGATATTCAGGAAGGGAGTTGCCCATCTTGACACGGTCATCACCGTTGATGAGTCCGTTGCCGTCAACATCGACGTACTTGATGTCACCGGGCTTGTCGTTTCCGGAATATGTCGGGATGCGCTTTCCGCCGGGGGCGAGCTCTTCCTGACTCTGGATCAGGCCGTCGGTCTTGTAGATGAACCACTCGTTGTAATAAGAACCTTCCTCGATGATGTTGTTACCGTTGATGGTTCTCTTGTCACCGACATAACCCATCTTTGAGCGGTAATCGGAAAGGTTGGCGGAGATGCTGTAGGAGAAGTCGCCCACGCGGTCGCTCCAGCCAAGCTCGATGTCCCAACCGTTGGTGAACATGTCACCGGCATTCTGGGAAGGTGCGGAATAACCCGCATATGAAGGGAATCCGAGGGTGAGGAGCATGTTCTCCGTCTTCTTGTGGTAGTAGTCGCCTGTGAAGCGAAGACGTCCGTCAAAGAAGTTCACATCCATACCGACACCTGTGGAAGTCGTTGTCTCCCAAGTGATATCGCGGAAAGCGTAGTAAACCTGGGCGGCGTTCTGCAGGGCGGTCACGCTACCGTCTTTGTTCATCATGTAGCTGTTGCCGAAACTGATAGCGGCCTGATAAGGGAACTCGGATCCGATACGCTCGTTACCAAGCTGACCCCAAGAGCCGCGCAGCTTCATGTAAGAAACCACATTGTTCTTGAACCAAGGCTCCTCGGAGATAACCCAACCCGCTGAGACTGAAGGGAAGTAACCCCAGCGGTTCTCCTTCGCGAACCTTGAGGAACCATCAGCGCGGAAGTTGGCCTGCAGCATGTACTTATTCTTGAATGAATACATCAGACGGCCGAAGACAGACTGGTAAGCGTTGTGCCCAGCGGAACCGTTGTTGAACTGATAGTCCTCGGGACCGATGTTGAGGTAGGGGTAGTTATCGAGGGCATACTTGGTTCTGCTGGCTCCAAGGTTCTCCCATTCATACTTGAAGCCCTCATAACCGGCCATGACGTTGATGGAATGGGAACCGAACCTCTTGGTGTAGTTGGCATAAGCCTGATAGGTAAAGGCCTGGTTGTCATTCCTGGTCTCGGTAAGGTCCGTCGAGCGGCTGAGCTCGCTAAGCAGACGTGTACCATCCTCTTTCTCTACATAGACAGCTTTGGAGAATCTCTTGTTCTTAGTGAATGAGAAACGGGGAGAGAAGATGGTCGTGATTTTCAGATCCTTGAATGGAGTGATGTCAAACTGGATCTTACCACCCATCCGGTAGCGATTTCCAGTGCTGATACCGCCCTCGTTCAAACTCGCCAGAGCGTTCGCGCCGTCCTTGACATCAGCATATCTTCCGTCTGACCAATAAGGACCATAAATAGGAGCCAAGATGTAAGCCCAGTTCATGTAACTGTTATTCGCGGGGGCGATGGACTCGCTCAACATGAAATCCAGGTCGACATTGGCTTTCAGCCACTTGGTGATCTGCCAGTCATTGTTGACACGACCGGAATAACGCTCATATCCCCTGAACTTGTAATAGCCCTCGCCCTTATTGTAGTTGAATGTGAACTTGGTCCTCAAGTTCTCGCGGCCACCAGTGATGCTCATATTGTGCCTCTGGTGGGAGGTCGTGTTCTTGAGAAGAACCTTTGTCCAATCAGTGTCAGGATAATGGAAAGGATCCTTGGCGTTTTGGGAGGCATAGGAGTTAATGTAATCCTCGGTGTACTCAGAGAACGGGCTGGAGGCACCGTCGTTGTACTTCAGGTCGTCCACGATCCTCATCCAATCCACCGCATTGGTAAGCTCAGGACGGGCCGTGGGCTTGTCAATGGCGTAGAAAAAGTTATAGTCCACAGAGAATTTGTTCTCCTGGGCGCGTTTGGTCGTGATCAGGATGACACCCGCGGCGGCCCTGGATCCGTAGATAGAGGCCGATGCGGCATCCTTGAGGATCGCGATGTCCTGTACATCCTCTGCCACAACATCGTCGAGGGAACCGGGAACTCCGTCGACAATGACAAGAGGGCTGTTCTCCGACATGGTCGTGACACCGTGGATGCGGATTGTTCCTGTCGCGCCAGGTTCACCGGAGGAACGGGTGACCTGCAATCCTGCGATCATTCCCTGAAGGGCCGTAGAGAGCTGATCCTGAGATCGTTCTGAGACTGTCTCTCCTCGGACGCTTGAGATGGATCCGGTCAGGTCTCCCTTTCGGGCTGTACCATAACCGATAGCCACAGCATTGTCCAGAAGGTTGATGTCTGTGTCCAGGACAATGTTGTAAACTTCTTGGTTTCCGATCTTGATTTCTTTTGTGGTGAAACCGATCGACGACACACGGATGGAGTTGCCTGTTGCGACGGTCAGGGTAAAATTACCGTTCTCGTCTGCAATAGCTCCCTTGGTGGCATCTTCTACAAGCATGATACTGGCACCGATGACCGGCTCGCCATTACTATCCTTGACGGTACCACGGATTGTCCTTTGGGCGAACAGCGAAGTACTGATTCCCAAGAACAAAACCATCAGCAACATCCTCCATGCAAAAGCGGATTTTGTTTGCATAAAAAAGAACTTTAGAGAATAAAAATGTGTTATGTAATTATTGAACTTATTATCATTTTGCGTAATAATAAGAAATAAAGCGCAGGATTGCAAGCAAAAAGGCCAAAATCATTGCCAAAAGGGACTATTGTATAACTTTATTATTTAATCACATCCCAATTTTGCCTCGCTGTAATTTTTTTTAACTTTGCGGCTAATTGTGAAGATCAAGAATATGGCGAAAGAAAAAAGAACCCCCGGAATCGGAACTTTGTGCGTCCATGCCGGCTACAAACCAGGGAAAGGAGAGCCAAGACAAATCCCTATAATCCAGAGCACCACTTTCAAATACGAGACCTCGGATCAGATGGGCCGTCTCTTCGACCTAGAGGACAGCGGCTATTTCTACACCCGTCTTCAAAACCCGACCAACGACATGGTCGCCGCTCAGATAGCGGCTCTTGAAGGCGGAGTGGCGGCGATGCTGACATCCTCCGGCCAGGCAGCCAATCTATTCGCATGCCTGAATATTTGCTCTGCCGGTGATCACATTGTCAGCGCCGGCAACATCTACGGCGGGACTTTCAACCTGCTCGGTACCACTCTCCCGAAAATGGGAATCGAGGTGACTTTTGTTTCCCCCGACGCTCCAGAGGAGGAAATCTCCGCCGCATTCAGGACGGAGACCAAGCTCCTTTTCGGGGAGACTCTCTCCAATCCTGGAGTGGAAATGCTTGACCTTGAGAAGTTTGCTAGGATAGCGCATAGTCATGGGGTTCCATTTATCGTGGATAACACCTTCCCCACCCCTATTTTATGCCGCCCCATCGAACATGGCGCGGACATCGTCACACACTCCACCACCAAATACATGGACGGGCACGGAGTCGCGGTAGGAGGTGTAGTTGTGGACAGCGGTAATTTCGACTGGGAGGCCCACGCCGACAAGTACCCGGGATTATGCGCCCCAGACCCTTCCTACCATGGATTGATATACACCAAGGCCTTCGGCAAGATGGCCTACATCACCAAGGCCACGAGCCAGCTGATGAGGGACCTCGGCTCCATCCAGAGCCCCCAGAACGCATTTTATCTCCACTTGGGACTCCAGAGCCTGCATGTGCGCGTCGCCCGCCATAGCGAGAGTGCCCTTAAGGTCGCGGAATATCTTGAGAATCATCCGGATGTGGCCTGGGTCAAATATCCCGGATTGAAGAACGACCCTCACCACGAACTGGCAAAGAAATATATGTCTGCCTTCAGCGGGGTTATGTGCCTCGGCCTGAAGGGCGGCAGGGATTTCGACAACCGGTTCATGGACGCGTTAAGACTCATCACCATCGAGACACATGTGGCTGACTGCCACTCCTGCATCCTGCACCCGGCGTCTCACACCCATCGCCAATTGACTGACGAGCAGCTCCGCGCGGCTGGAATCGCACCTGACCTTATGCGGTTAAGCATTGGCCTGGAGGATCCCGAAGACATCATCTACGACATCGAGCAAGCTCTTGCCGCAGCCCACGCATGAAACGCCAATCCCTTATAATCGACCGGTTCGACCTCGAGGCAGGAGGCTCATTAGAGCCTCTCGAGATCGTCTATCACACCTCCGGGGCCAAAGACGGTAAGGTCGTGTGGATCTGCCATGCTTTGACAGCCAATAGCGACCCGGAGGATTGGTGGCCAGGAATGGTCGGCCCCGGGAAAGCGATCGACACCGACAAGCATTTCGTCATCTGCGCCAATATTCCCGGATCGCCTTATGGGAGCACAGGGCCGGCGTCAATTAATCCCGCGACCGGAAAACCTTTCATGCTGGACTTTCCGAAACTGACGATGAGGGACATGACACGAGCCTCGCAAATAGTACGGAAGCATCTGGGAATAAAGAGCATAGACCTTCTGATAGGCAGTTCGATCGGAGGCTTCCAGGCCATCGAGTGGGCTGTCGATGAGCCGGATCTGTTCAAGAACGCTCTGTTCATCGCCACCGCTCCGAGAATATCACCGTGGATGACCGCTTGGATGGAAGCTCAAAGGATGGCCCTGGAGGCCGACCAGACTTTCCGCCAGGCCAAGGATCTATCTGGAGGCGCGAACGGGCTTAGGTGCGCGAGAGCCCAGGCCTTAATCTCCTACCGCTGCTTCGAAGGTTTCGAAATCCGTCAGAGCGAGCCGGATCCCGACTGCCTTTTCGCTGGTAGGGCGGCCTCTTACGAACGCCATCAAGGCGACAAGCTCGTCAACAGGAATTTCGACGCTTATTCCTATTGGTATATAGCCAACGCCATGGACAGCCATAATGTCGGCCGTGGGCGAGGTGGAGTCGAGGCGGCTCTCGGGAGGATAACCGCCAACACCACAGTCATTTCCATCGACACTGATGGGATATTTCCTCCTGCGGAAAGTTCTGTTTGGGCGCCGATGATTCCCGGTGTCAGGCGCATCGGGATCACCTCCAAATTCGGCCACGACGGCTTCCTTCTCGAAAATGACCTGCTCACAGAGATCATCTCTCCTATCTTAGACAGTTAGTACTCCGGTTGGTGAACACCAATGCCGGTTGGTGAGCCCGTCGAACCACCGGCCAAAAGTGTAAAGGACTTTACAGTTTTTGTAAAGTCCTTTACACTTTTTACACTTTACATTTTTGGTATAAATTATTGATTATCTGATAGTTAAGCAAAATGGCACGGTAAATGTTCGGAAAATCAGCGAAAGTGTAAAAGAAAGATCGCAATGAGAAGACAAAACCTTTTTATAGCTTTTATTTGTGTGTATGTAGTGATGACTCTCGGGCCCGTGGAAAACTCCTGGGCCCAGGAGTCTTCAAAAGTGATGAGCCTTAAGGACTGTATGGAGTATGCTATTTCGAACTCCACTAAGACCCGCATACAGCAAGCTGCTTCCGGCGATGCCCGGATAGCTCGCAGAGATGCCATCCTCCAAGCGTTCACCCCGAACCTTAGCGGAAGCACCTACGCCTACTACAATTTCGGACGTTCGATCGACCCGCAGACCAACACCTATTTCACCCAAACCTCATTTCACAACAGCTATAGCGTCAGCGCCGGCTTCGATCTCTTCAACGGATTCCAGGCCGTGAACAATCTCAAAATATCGAAGACCGGACTCGCCATCAGCGAGTCTCAAGAGAAACAAGTTGAGGCTGACATCTGTCTGGCAGTTATGGAGGCATATTACAACGTGGTGTATTACAAGCGTTTGGCTGACATCTACGAGGAGCAAGTCGGAGCCGCCGAGTTGGCGCTCAAAAAGGCTATGAGGCAAGAGGAACTCGGTCAGAAAGGCCATGCTGATGTGGTTCAGATGGAGGCTGACCTGGCCGACAGAAAATATGACCTGACCAATGTGAGGAACTCTTATAAAGATCAGCTTATGACTCTCGGCGACCTGATGTTCTGGCCGCCGGAGGAGGAACTGGTGGTGGATACGGAGATGCCCGGTCAGGCCGGGCATGACAGAGGTGTCGGCCGGGCTCTGAATGAAAACGTCATCCCCGGCTTGACCGGGGATCCCTCAGTAACTGACATCATCGCCTTTGCCCTGGAGAACAATCCACAGATAAAAATCGCTGAGGGAACGATGCTCAACGCCAAAAGGGAGCTCAGCACCACCAAAGGGCAACTTCTCCCGACTCTGGGATTATACGCCGGATGGAGCACCACATATTACACCTACCAGGGCGCCCAGACCAATCCTTTCCGCGACCAGTTCAAGAACAACGGCGGAGAATACGTCGAGGTGTCGATGTCGATTCCGATCTGGGGCAAGATGCAGAAACGGTCTAGGATCGCAAAGCAGCGCAATGCGTTGACTAAGGCCACGGCGGAATATGACCAGAAGCGTCGTGACGTTGAAAGCGAGGTCAGAAGGGCCATCCAGGACCGTGATGGCAGCGAGGCCGCATACGACCAGGCCCGCTATAAGTCAGAAGTCCAGGAAGAGGCTTACAACCTCAATCTCAAGAAGATGGAGCAAGGGCTGATCTCTCCTCTGGAGCTTCAGACCGCGACCAACAACTACCTGAAATCAAAAGCGGACGAGATGAATTCGCTTTACAAATATCTCATCAAGGATGCTGTCGTGAAGTACTTCGGTGGCGTTGAATATATTAACCAAGAATAATATTAAGCATTATGGATAAGATCATCGAGAAGAAAACAGGTTGGAGAGTGGCTTTCACAAAAAAAGCCGTGCCGTGGTGGCTGGGAGCCCTTTTGGGAATATTCATAATCTACCTGATCGCCCGTCCCAATAATAAGACCCTGCGGGTGGACAAGGACACCCTCACCGTCAGCTCTGCCGTCAGAGGCGAATTCAACGACTACATCCGTGTCAGCGGAAGGGTGCAGCCTATGACCACCATCCAGCTGTCCCCCCAGGAATGCGGAATGGTTCAGACAATCCTGATCGAGGAAGGGTCCAAGGTCAGGGCTGGGGACCCGATCCTCATCCTGTCCAACGACAACCTGGACCTGCAGATCCTGAACGCCGAGGCTGAGCTTGCCGAGAAGGAGAACATCCTGAGAAACACACAGATACAGATGGAGCAGCAGAAGCTCGACGTGCGTCAGAATGAGCTTGAGTACGGCACCAACGTGGAGAAGCTCCGAAGGGCCTACGAGCAGCAGAAAGCCCTCTATGAGGACAAGCTTATCGCACGTGAGGACTACCTCAAGGCGAAGGAAGACTATGAGCTCTCGCTCAAGAAATATGACCTTATCCGTGAGCGTTCCCGCCAGGACAGCCTTTACCGCGGCACCCAGGTGGACAGGATGGAAGAGAGCCTTGAGAATATGCTCCTCAACATGCAGATGATCCGCAAGCGCAAGGGCAACCTCATCGTGAAGGCTCCGATTGACGGCGAGCTTGGACTTCTGGATGTGGTCCTCGGACAGACAATAGCGAGCGGGGCCAAGATCGGACAGATCAACTCCGTGGGCACCTATAAGGTTGAGGCTCAGATAGATGAGCATTATATCGACCGTGTTGTCGCGGGCCTGGAGGCCACCTTCGAGCGCCAGGGTGAGACATACGCCACCAGCATCCGCAAGGTCTATCCAGAAGTGCGTGAAGGCAAGTTCAAGGCAGATTTCAAGTTTGAAGGCGAGCAGCCGGACAACATCAGGGCCGGGCAGACATATTACCTGAACCTCCAGCTCGGGCAGCCCGAGGAGGCGGTCATCATCCCCCGAGGCACCTTCTACCAGAAAACCGGTGGAAAATGGATATATGTGGTTAACAAAGATGGCAACAAGGCCGTCAAGAGAGAGATACGTATCGGACGCCAAAATCCTCAGTATTACGAGGTTCTGGAAGGTCTTGAGCCTGGTGAGAAGGTCATCACCTCCGGCTACGACACCTACGGTGACAGCGATGTGTTGGTTTTTTAAAAGAGCGAAATGAAGATATTCAGAAAAACAGGGGTTTCGACGGTGATCAATGTCATCGGGATGGGGGTCGCTCTTGCGGCGGCGATGATCCTGATGGTGCAGGTGCGCTGGGACACCACTTACGACAAGGACTTCGAGGGGCACGAGCAGGTGTTCCGGATGGAGAACAACTGGATAGATCAAGGGCTTTTCAGCACACATATCAGCCGGCCGTTCATCGAAACGGCCCGTGATGCCAGCCCGAATATCGAAGCCGTGGGCACGATATCAAACCAAGGGGAGCAGATATTCTATAGGGAGGGGGACAAGGAATCGGCCATAACGATTCCGGCAGTTCTGGTGGACAGCACAATGTTCTCGGTATTTCCTTTCGAGTGGGTGGAAGGTTCGGCCAAGGACTTCACCGTCCCAGGTAACGCGGTTCTGAATGAGACCTTCGCCAAAATGATATTCGGGGAAGAAAGCGCCATTGGAAAGACGCTTCATACCGGCGACATCTCCTCCCGTATCATCGGTGTATTCAAGAATACGCCGCGTAACTACAGTATGCATTGCGGGATTATCGCAAACATCGGGGACAATAATCTGGAGGAATTTAGCGAATGGTCGTACGGTTCTTTCTTCAAGTTGAAAGATCCTTCTATGGCTAAAGAGACAGAAGATGCGATATATACCGCTCTCAAGGAATACATATCGTCCGATGAAGAGACCCAGGCAGAATGGCGCAACGGATTCAGGATTTCCCAAATCCACGAGGCTCACTTTGAAAGGGATGTGAAGGCTGATGTTTCCAGCGCCAACAAAGCCATTACCATCACTTTGGCGGCCATCGCCATCCTGCTGATTCTCATTGCCATAATCAACTTCATCAACTTCGCGTTCGCCGAGATTCCGTTCCGGATCAAGAACATCAACACCAGGAAGGTTCTTGGTGAGGGTAGAGGGTCCCTCATCGGCCGTCAACTCGCCCACGCCGGACTGATTGCCCTGGCGGCATTCGGAGTCGCTTGCCTGACCGTTCACATAGTCTCAGGGACTTCTTGGGCATCCTACGTGTCTGATTCCCTGAAACTTAAGGATATCCCTGGAATACTCGCCCTGACCCTTTGCGTGGCATTGGTCTCTGCGGTTGTGGCTGGAATCGCCCCTGCGATGTATTCCACGTCGCAACCTGCCGCACTAGTGCTGAAAGGCTCCTACGGGACAAGCGTCAAGGGACGCGCCTTGAGAAACGCCCTGGTCGCAATCCAGTTTGTGCTGTCTTTCATATTCATAATAATGGCCCTCTACGTGTCGGTCCAAACCAAGTTCATGATCCGCAAGGACATGGGCTTCAGCCAAGCAAGGGTTCTCCAGGTCTGGTGCGGCTATCACGCCGGCGGTCAGCATGAAGCGTTGGAATCCCAGCTGCTGCAAAACCCTTCAATTGAGGCTGTGACTTTTGCCGACAACCTGCTCGTTTCAGACCAGAAAATGGGCTGGGGCCGCACGGGCGACGACGGGAAACAAGTCTTCTTCGAGGTGCTTCCGGTCACTGATGATTTCCTGAGGTTCTTCGGCCTCCAGGTCTTGGAAGGTCGTGATTTTCAGGCCTCTGACAACCAGAGTGAGACCGGTGTTTTCATTGCCAACGAGAACTTTATCCAGAAATTCCCGCAGTACAATGTGGGCAGCCAGATTGGCGGCCATGTGGACAAAACAGAGATTGTCGGTATCGTCAAGGACTTCAATTTCAAGAGCCTCCAGCATCCGATGGAGCCGCTGATGCTCCTGGTCTGGGGGAAAACGCAGTGGAGAGATTTCAGTGTGATGTATGTGAGGATGGCTCCTGAAGCCGACTTCAAGGAAGTCTCCGAGTTCATAAAGAAATCGGTCTGCGAGTTTGACCAGACCAGGGAGCCGGACCAGGTGAATGTCCGCCATCTTGACGAATGGATCGAGAATATGTACAAAGAGGAAGAGTCGCTCGGAAAACTTATCACCATCGCTTCCTTCGTGGCCTTGCTCATCGCTATCATCGGAATCATCGGCCTGGTGTTCTTCGAGACCCAGTTCCTACGTAAGGAGATCGCAGTGCGGCGTGTAAATGGAGCCACCGTTGAGAGCATCCTCGGGATGATCAATCGGAAATACTTGATTATGGCGGGGATAAGCTTCCTTATCGCCTCGCCTGTGGCATATATGATTATCACCAATTGGCGGAAAGGCTTCGCATATCAAGCTCCCGTACCGGTGTGGATATTCATAGCGGCTCTTGCCTTCGTGGCTGCGGTCACCTTCGGTGTGGTCACCCTTCAGAGTTGGCGCGCGGCGAATGCCAACCCAGTCGATAGTTTGAAGAATGAATGATAAAGAAAACAATAGAATACAATTAGTTAAATAAATAAAAATCAAAAAGTTATGATTAAAGTTACCAACCTTTCCAAGATCTTCCGCACGGAGGAGATCGAGACCACTGCCCTCAATGGTGTTTCATTTGAGATCAAGGACGGCGAGTTCGTCGCCATCATGGGCCCTTCCGGATGCGGCAAGTCACCGCTGCTGAACATCCTCGGCCTGCTGGACAATCCCACCAGCGGCTCCTATGAGCTTCTCGGCACCGAGGTAGGCCAGCTCAAAGAGAAGGAGCGCACCAAATTCCGCAAGGGCAACATCGGTTTCGTGTTCCAGAGCTTCAACCTGATTGACGAGCTGAATGTCTATGAGAACATCGAACTTCCTCTCCGCTACTTGAATATCAGCGCCTCTGAGCGTAAGCAAAAGGTCACTGAGATTATGAAGCGAATGGCTATCAGCCACAGGGCACAACATTTCCCGCAGCAACTCTCCGGAGGTCAGCAGCAGAGGGTGGCAATCGCCCGCGCCGTCGTCGCCGGTCCGAAGTTGATCCTCGCCGATGAGCCCACCGGTAATCTGGACTCAAAGAACGGCAAAGAGGTTATGGATCTTCTCACCGAGCTGAACCAGGATGGAACCACCATCGTGATGGTGACCCACTCCCAGAAAGACGCCGCTGTCGCCCAGAGGACCATCGACCTCTTCGACGGCCAGATCGTCTCCGACGTGAAGAACGAGCTTTAGAATATGAAGAGTTTCCTGAAGTTCCTTTCCCGCAATAAGTTATACACGGTCATAGAGGCTGTGGGGCTGGCCGTGAGCCTGGCGTTTGTGATCCTTATCGGCAGCTATGTCGTGCAGCAGTACAAGGTGGCTCACGAGTCGCCGGACTGGAAGCGGACCTTCACGCTGGGTAATAACGACTTTCTTGGCCTGACCTATTGGGACAAGGAAGAGCTGGAAATGAATATTCCGGAAGTCGAGACGGTGACCCACGTGGCGATGCTCTGGCAGCCGAGAATCCAAAGCGGCGAACAGCCCATCAAAGCGTCCGGAATCGAGACCGACGCCGGTTTCTTCAAGGTGTTCCCGGAATACCACCTCCTGGAGGGAAGTCTCGAGGATTTTGTAGGCAAGGATGACATCCTGATCAGCGAATCCTTTGCTCGAAAGATTGCCGATCAGGTCGGCAATGACGCAACCGTCACAACCGGCAGGGCCTCTGCCGTCACCCCCGGCTTGACCGGGGGTCTCATCGGCCAAGTCATCAAGGTGGATCAAACGGACCGCACCATCAAGGGCATATTCGCGGACTTCGACGGCTCCTTCTTCATGCCCGTGGACATAATCACGAATATCACCGCAACCTGGGCAGCGGAACAGGGGAAAGCCTTCAACAGCATCGGATATTACACAACGTGGTTCAGTGTTCGTGAAGACGCCGACCTTGCCGAAGTGCAGGCCAAGGTTAAAGCCCTCCTTCATAAGAACTACGACCCCACTTGGGGGCAGGAAAAGGTGGATTCCTGGAAAGTTTACCGCATGGATGAGGCCTTCTTCACCGGGAGCAGCAACGGCCTCACCCGCGCGGGAAATATCCAGCTGTTGCGCCTGCTGACCATCGTCGTGCTGCTGCTCCTTCTGTCGGCCATCTTCAATTATGTGAACCTGAGCCTGGCGCTCACGGGCAAACGCGCGAAGGAAATGGCCACCCGACGTCTCCTGGGGGCCGACAAAACCGGCATTCTGTGGAAGTACATTGCCGAGTCTGTCGCCTTTACCGCAGTCTGTTTCGCGGTGGCTCTCCTGTTGGCCGATTTACTGGCTCCCATGGTGAATAGCCTTGTTTCCACCAGCGACCCTGATGAGTTGATGATGGGCATGGGTGACACCAGTGTCAGGCTATCATTTATGATGACGCCGGCTTATATCCTGGCGTACATCGCCGGTATACTGGTCCTTGGTGTCATCAACGGTTTGCTCCCGGCTTTCGCGGCCTCACGCTTCCAGCCAATAGACGTGATCAAAGGCACTCTCCGCCGCCGGAACAAAATGATACTGAGCAAGGTATTCATTGTCGTCCAGAACGTCCTTTCGGTTTTCCTTATCGCTATGGCCCTGGTGATGGAGATTCAGATGCGGCATATGCTCACCAGGCCGACGCACTCAGCGACAGACAACCTTTACTACATTGAGTATTCAGCCCAGAACTATGATGCGATGAAGCTTTTCAAGGACAAGGTGGAACAGCTTCCCTTTGTGACAAAAGCAGGCGTGGGACGAGGTATTCCGGGACTCATAAATATGACTATGGGGGTCAAGGTGGACGAAGAACACCACGTGGATATGCCCGTGATACTTTGCGACTCCACCTATTTCAAACTGCTGGGACTGGAAGTGGAAGAGGATTTCGGACATCCGCTGACGCATTCGCTGTGGATGAGCCGGAGCGCCTTCAATGCGGCGGGGGTGTCAGACACATCTACCGTATTCCCGCGGCGAATCCGGATGAACGGCGCCCAGCCGGAGTTCATCGGCGGAATAGTGACTGACTTTCCTGCCCATCCAGCGTCAGAAAGCGATATCAATCCCAATGGCGGTGTGATCGTGACACGAGTAGAGGAACTGTATTATGCGAATAGCCTGCTCATCAGAACGACAGGTGAAGACAAATCTTATGATGACCAGATCAGGCAGGCTTACCGGGAATTCCGTCTGGAGACCTCCGGAGTGGAGGAACCCGCCGGCCGATATGGCTTCATCAAAGACATCAACCGTAAGCAACTGGCTCCTGTGCGTAGGACCTTGCGCCTCGTGGAACTATTTGCTGTTCTGGCGGTTCTGATATCCCTGCTTGGGCTTCTGGCAATGAGCACCTACTTTGCCGATGAGAATACCAAGCAGATCGCCGTGCGCAAGGTTTTCGGGGCAGATGTGAACAGCGAGACTTGGAGGAATGTAAAGAGTTATATGATCTTGACGGGTGTCGCTTGCCTGATAGGCATTCCGCTGGCGATCTGGGCCGCCCGGGTCTATCTGGAGCGGTTCGCCTACCGGGTCGAAGGGTACGGATGGGTGTTCGCGGTTGCCGTGGTCATCTCCCTGGCAATCTCCTTCGGCACCGTCCTCTGGCAGACCCTCAAGGCCGCCCGGACCAACCCGGCCACCGAACTGAAAAAAGAATAGAGACGAATATGAGAAGTTACCTGAAGTTCTTAAGTAGGAACAAAATGTACACTGCCATCGAGGCTGCCGGGCTCATCGTGAGCCTGGCCTTCGTGGTTATTATCGCCTGCTACACTTGGCAGCAGTTCTCCACAGCTAGGGAAGCTGTTGACCACCAGAGGATTTACGCCCTCAGCGGCGGTCAGGAATACCTGTCCGCATGGCCGGGCGAGTTGTAGGTTGTCATGGACCGTGTCCCTGACGTGGAGGCCGGAGGAAGGATCAGCGATTTCGGAACCTCGGCGACCTTCAACGGGCAAAGAGTCCAGGGATCGGTCGATCTTTATGAGATAGATCCAGAGATATTCGAATTCATCCCGCAGACATTCATTTCCGGGTCCGCGGATGTCTTGAAAGACAGGAGCCAGGTGATTCTCGGAGAGTCTTTCGCTAACAAGATATCCCCAGACATGGATCCTGTCGGCAAGACTATCATCGTCAGGAATGACACCTGTGTGGTGGGAGGAATCCTCAAGGAATCAGATCGTTCCATCCTTAAAGGGAGTGACATCTACCGTGCCTTCAAAGGACCGGACGAAGTTTACACGGCGGAGTTCGTTTTCCCGGTGAACCTAGTCTTGATCAAACTCAGGGAAGGAGCGGACCACAAAGAGACAAGGGCGCTGATTGACACGCTGATACGGCAGGAATTCGCCGATTTCTATAAGGTCAACAAGCCGGAGCGTTCGATGACTATGCCATTCAGGGACGTTTACTTCTACAAGTCCGGAAGTGTCCTGAAACAAGGCAACAAGTCCCTCTTATATGTGTTGATAGCGGTCGGAATCCTTCTGCTGGCCTCCGCTCTTTTCAACTACATCAACTTGAGCGTGGCGCTTGCGGGAAAGAGGGCGAAGGAGATGGCCATCCGCTCGACCCTTGGCGAGTCCAAGGGCCGGATTCTATGGAGATATATCTCAGAATCAATTATTTTCGTGGCCGCCTGCATGGCTCTGGCAATGCTTTTGGCAAAATCTCTTGAGCCAGTTTTCAACCGGTATATGGCTGGAGACATCGGGCTTGAGGTGGCATATTCACCGATGTACCTCGCCGCGTACATCCTGATCACCTGCCTTGTGGGAGTCATCTCCGGACTTGTTCCAGCGGCCATGACCTTCCGTCACGACCCCGTCTCCATCATCAAGGGAGAACAGCGGCGCCAGACCAAGAGCCTATTCTCCAAGGTGTTCATCATCATCCAGAATGTGATCACCGTCGCCCTGATCGCAATGGCCCTTGTCATGGAACTCCAGTACAACCACCTCGTGAATATGCCTCTGGGTGCGAATGTGGACAACTTGTATTACATCTCAAGCGGAAGCGTGGGAAGGGATGCGCTTGCCTCTAAGCCATACGTTGACAAGATAGGAACATCTAACGGTTTCCCCGGCAAAGGCATGATGTCAATCAGCACGACGGTTGATGGCCAGAAATACAACATCCGCCTGCTCGAGTGCGACGAGACCGCTTTTGAAATGTTCGGATTCGAGCAGGTCAAGGATTTCGGCAGGCCCAGGAAGGGATCCCTATGGTTCACCGAATCGGCGGCGAGGGTTTATAACATCGATGAGGACAATCAAGCCGCTCCAGATGTGTTCAGTATGATCTGGGGTCATCTGGAGACCGGGGGGATAATCAAGGACTTCGCGACCAGGAGCGCGTCGGAGATCTCTGGAAACGAAATCGGGCTAGTTGCGATAAACGACTTGGATGGCCAGTCAACTTGCGTTTTGAAGCTTAACAGGTTCGATCCGGAGGTTCGCGCTGAGTTAAAGGAAATCGGCCGCCAGGAGAGTCTCAGGATAACCGGTGACGAGGAATATGCCGAAAAGTACTATGGGTACATCCCCGACCTTATCAAGAAAGGTATGGAGGAGACCCGGAACTTCATAAGCCTCATTGAGTTATTTATGCTGCTCGCCACGATTATCTCGCTTCTCGGGCTGGTCGCTATGAGCGCTTACTATGCCGGAATGCAGACCAAGGATATCGCCGTCCGTAAAGTATTCGGCGGGACGGTCAATTCCGAGACCCGGAGAGCTGTCACTGAATACCTTGTCTTGGTCGGCGTGGCCATCTTGATCGGAGTGCCGATCGCAGTGTTCCTCGCCGAGCGATACCTGAGACAGTTCTGGTACAGGATCGAAGGCTACGGCTGGGTGTTCGTCGTGGCCGCGGTAATCGCATTGGTCATCTCATTCCTCGCCGTACTCTGGCAGACTCTCAAAGCCGCGCGGACGAATCCGGCGGAAGAACTCAAGAAGGAGTAGTGACTGATTTGTAGATGAAATAAGCCGACATCGCCGCTCCTATAACAACGGCGATAATGGAGGCTTCGGCTCCGAAAAAACCACCGGTCAAAATGTCAGGGCCATTGATCGACGCATGGATAAGGCTCGCGTCAACCCCACCTCCTGACACGGCGAAACCGAAGATATTCCCTTGGAAAAAGTTCCAAGCCCAATGGATTCCGATAGGAAACCACAGGGTCCCGGACCATTTGTACGCCGCACCCAGGAGAAGGCCGGCCTCAATGGCTATGGCAACGGATGACCACCATGTGCCTTGAGGGTAATGGACCGCACCGAAGAAAAGAGACGAGACTATCAGCGCCGCCGCGAATCCCCATTTCTCGTCAATCCAGCGGAATATGACACCTCGGAACATGAGTTCCTCACCAACAGCGACAATCAGGAAAAGGAAAAACGAGTCGATTATAAGGAAAGTCCTGTCTGTGCCTATGTTGAGAATCGAGTACACACCGATCATCATCATAATCCCAACCACCAACACGAAGAAAAGGGTTCCTATTCCGAATCCTTTCGCAGTGTCAATCAACGACTTCCGCCTAGGGACATCCTTGGCGGGACTTTTCTCGATCCACTTGACAAAGACCGAATATAACGCCGGGATCCAAGCGGCAGCAGCGACGCAACCAATCCAGCGGATCCAGCCTATAGGAATGAGACGTACCGCCTCATCACTGAGTCCATACAGGAAAAAAGCTATGATAAAAGAGGCCAGAAAAAGCAGGAACCACTTCCAGACGGGCATTGACTTGATCGACATGGCGGATGATTTTTCGCCAATATAGTGATTCTTCCCGATATTCCCACACCTGCCAGCCTAACCCGCTGGAATTACTTGGCGGCGTCTTTGAGGGCTTTCTCGACCTGCTTCTGCACTTCGGGATCGCTCAAGGCCTCCTCTGCGTCCTTCATGGTCTCGTCAAAGCTCTTCTGGAGACCCTTGTACATCTTGACGGAATAGCCAAGCTTGGTGTCATTCTTTTCCAAAAGGTCCACATCACAGCGATGAAGGACACCATCCTTCAGGAACGACCAACTATAGCTGCCGACATAGATCTCAACGCCGAGAATCGAGGTTCCGTTATTGTCCTGGATCATCTTCTCAAGATCCTTCTCGGAATAGGCCTCATCCTTGTCGGATTTGTCCTCAAAGCCATAGACATTGATTCCATTGTCAGCGACCTTCTTGGTCACAGCGTAGATCCGTCGCACATTCTCAATGTGCTGCTCCTTGGTGTAGGTGTCGCCGTCCTGGATCTTAAAGTTGGCTAGAGCGTCGTGTTCGTCACCGTAGTAGGTGTACTTGCTGGTCTCGTTAAGCTTGTACTCAGGAGCCAAGTCAGAAAGCTTGATTCCCTCATTCTTCTTGAAATAGAACTCGGCAGCCTCCTTGGAATATTTCTCACCCTCGAAGGCTTCCTTCATCATCTTTTCAGCCACCTTTTCCAGGTCGACCTTGCCGTCGCCCGTCTCAGCGCTGCCGGCCTTCTTGCCGCCCTTACCTCCGCATGAAACAAAAGCCAGAGTGCAGGCCAGGCAAATGACACAAACAAATAATCTTCTCATAATCAGTAGTTTCTAAAAATACTATTTACAATTTACAATCTACAAATATCGATAATCCCTTTTTTCCAAACACTATCCCAAAGGATAGAATTACCCGTCCGAAACGCCAGAAACAAGTCATAAAGACATTCAATTTGTGGTTTTTTACTATATTGGGGACATGAGAACACGTCTGATCCTGGCAACCGTCCTCTTTCTCGCTTGCGGGACGGCCACCATACACGCTGAGTATTCCGACCACAGGCGGAAGAACCTCGACTCGCTTGAGAACGTCGTTGTCAAATACACCCCGGACATAATAGAGAAAGCGACCGAAGAAGAACTCAAGGATCTGATCGGCGCCTATGACAACCTGATGAACGGGTATCTGCAGATCAACCGTGAGCGAAGCATCTTGTTCGCCCGCAAGCAGATAGCCCTTGCCTCGAGAATGGGATGGCTGGTGAAAAAGTCAGATGCGGAGAAGACCATAGGAAAACATTACTGGGGTTCGGAGCAGTACGACAGCGCCATGTTCTATTTCAATCTGGCTCTCAAGGACGTGGACCGGATCGCTGAAATCGCGGCTGACTCAGTCAACTCGCAAGGTTATAGCCAGGAGACCGTAGATGATTCATATTCAAGCCTATACGGTGCCATCGGAAACTGTCTGAACATGATGGATTCTATCCCTAAGGCAATGGAATACTACCGCAAGGCAGGCGAGATTTTCGAAAAGCATGGCTGGAATGAGAGCAATGCCATCCTGTACTACAATATGGGCGAGACTTGGAGGGAAGAAAAAGACTTTGACCAGGCGAAGGAATGCTACGACACGTCCCTGAAATATGCCTTGGCTTCCGGTGACTCGCTCCAGATCTCGGCCGCCATGAAAGGATTGGGTAACCTGTGGCTGGACCGTGGCAAAACACGCAAAGCTTTCAGGTACCTGAAGGAGGCCGACAACTATTATTCCCTCCACGATGATCAGGAGTTTCGGGCCAGGATCGAGACACTGGATCTTATGGGCAAAGTTCTTTCCCAGCAGAAGAAACAATTGATAGTCATAACTTTAGGGGCAGTATTACTGGCCCTTATGACTCTTGTGCTTCTAGTTGTCAGCCGAAGGGCTTTCATATTCCGCCGCCAAAGAGATGCCGCTGACGAGGTGATTGACGAGACCCTGGCGGAAAAGGACAACGACGATAGTACTGCGGACAAGGGTCCTGACAAACCATCCTTGACTGAAAGGGAGACGGAAATCCTGCGCCTTATAGCCTCTGGCATGACCAGTCCGCAAATGGCCGATAAAATCTTCCTGTCAATCGCCACAATAAAATGGTACCGAAAGAGGCTTCTCGAGAAATTTGATGCTGTCAACACCGCCGAATTGATCTCAAAAGCAAAGGAAAAGGGCTTGATTTAAGAGGATTTACATTATATTAGCGCCATGGCAAAAATATATGTGGCGTCAAGCTGGCGCAATCCATATCAACCGGAAGTCGTGACAAGGCTGAGGGAAGCCGGTCATGAAGTTTATGATTTCAGGAATCCCGAAGACAATCCAGGGGGTTTTCACTGGGCTGACATCGCCGAAAACTGGCAGGAGTGGAGTGTCGAGGAATATATCGGGAATCTCACACACCCTATCGCCGAGAAAGGCTTCAAGGCCGATTTCGACGCCATGCTATGGGCAGACACATGCGTGCTGGTCCTGCCTTGCGGCCGCTCCGCCCACACAGAAGCAGGATGGTTCGCCGGGAAAGGTCTCAAGACAATAGTCTATATTCCCGAAAAACAGGAGCCTGAGCTTATGTATAAGATTTTCGGCCGTGTGGTTGGGTCAATGGAAGATTTATTGGAAACTATTTAATCTCAATATGTTATATACAACGAACTTTAACATTTTCAAGAAAGCCTCCATGGTGGCTTTCTTATTGATGGCCATCGTCTCGTCCTCAGGCGCTACCATGAGGAATATAGCCCCCGCCGCGAAGGTTACCTCCTCCGATTGCCTATCGGAAGCCTATGAAGCCACCAATGTCACTGATGGCGTCATCGGGTGGGAAAACGCCGGGGAATGGGCTTGCAAAGGCCATGTGACTAGCTGGGGAGAGATGTTTCTCCCGTGGGTCAGACTTGACTGGGACAATGACGTGACTGTCAGCAGGATCGTCATTTACGACCGTCCATCCGAGAATGAGCATCTCTCCGGAGGGACTCTTCTGTTCAGCGACGGAAGCCATCTGAGCGTGACAGGCATCCCGAATGATGGCAGTCCGAAGGAACTCCTTTTCGACCCCAAGACTGTCAAGTGGGTCCGTTTCGAGGCCACAGATGGCGATGGTAAGAACATCGGACTCAGCGAGATAGAGGTATTCGCCCATGAGCCGGAAAAGGGAGATTTCGTAGGCTGGGCAGACCCCTACATCGAGACCACCCGCGGTAGATGGTTCTTCTGCACACCCGGCGGCAGGCCGATGGGAATGGTCGCGGCCCACGCTTTCAACAGGGTCAAAAACCAAGGTGGAGGCGGTTACAACTACAATTTCCCCTTCATCCTCGGATTCTCACAAATCAACGACTGGATGATCTCGGGACCTAACATCATGCCAGTGGAAGGAGATGTCAATCCCCTCCTTGGAATGGATGGCTGGAAGTCCGGCTTCCATCACGAGAGCGAGACTATCAGGCCTGGCTACCATAAGTTATTCCTGGACAGGTACAAAGCCTGGGTTGAATACACCTCGACTGACCGTGTCGCCCTTTACAGACTCTCTTATGCGCCAGGCAGCCGTCCCGGACTGCTCGTGGACGCCGGGAGTGTGCTGGGCAACTGCACGATGAAGGAGGCTGTTCTCACAAAAGTCGATGAGCACACGGTCGAAGGAATGTTCATGACCACGGACAGGTTCTGGGGCGGCCCGAACAGGATCGGACTGTATTTCGTCTTGAAGACCGACACCCCGATAATCTCCGCGAGAGGATGGACCCGCAAAGGCCTTGAGCCCGACCCGTGGATAGTTATGGGAGACGGTGCGGGAATAGCGCTCAAGTTCGGGAAAGAGACTGTAAATGTGAAGATAGCGATGTCTTACACCAGTGTTGAGAATGCCCGGGAAAACCTTGCCGCGGAGGCCCCTGGCTGGGATTTCGATGGTGTCGTCAAGGATAGCGAGGCAGTCTGGAACGAGGCTCTCGGAAGAATCGAGGTCAGCGGCGGCACCCACGAGAGAAACATCAAGTTCTACACCGACCTTTGGCATGTTCTCCTTGGCCGTCATAAGATCAATGATGTGAATGGGTACTATCCCGACTACACCTACGGGGAATATACCGACCACCGTACCGACGCCCCGATGAGGGTGCTTCAGTTGCCTTTGGACAAGGCCGGAAAACCGGTCCACAACATGTACGGCTTTGACTCCCTCTGGTTAAGCCAATGGAATCTCAACACTCTTTGGGGCCTGGCCTGGCCTGAGATTCTGGACGATTTCTCCGCCTGCCTCGTGAGGTACGCCGAAAACGGAAACCTTCTTCCGAGAGGGGCCTGCGCCGGCGGATATTCGTTCATTATGACCGGCTGCCCGGCTAGTAATATGATAACCAGCACCTTCCTTAAAGGCATCCTGCGCAAGGTTGACTCCGAAACCGCTTTCCAGGCAGTCAAACGGAACCACCTGCCGGGAGGTATGATGAGTTACGAGAATCCTTCCGACCTTGAGTTCTACATCAAAAACGGCTGGTGTCCCGAAAGCGCCGGTAAAACCCTTGAATGGGCGTTTCAGGACTGGGGATTAAGCCGCATGGCGGCCAAACTCGGCCATGCTGAGGATGCGAAAGAATTCGAGAGGCGTTCCCACGGCTGGACCGTTCTGTTCGATCCGGAGCAAGGCCTTATATTCCCGAAAGACAAAGACGGGAATTGGACGCATAAAGACCCCTTGAAAGGCCAGGGATGGGTCGAGGCGAACGCCTGGCAGGCAACTTGGGAGGTCTCGCATGACATCCCTGAACTTGTCCGGCTGATGGGAGGTAAAGACAAGTTCTGCGACAAGTTGAACTATGCCTTCGAGCAGGCCAAAGATCTTGATTTTGTCTATGCCTACAGCGGAGGCTATGTCAGCTACGCCAACCAGCCAGGTTGCTCAAACGCTCATGTTTTCTCCCACGGTGGCAAACCTTGGTTGACCCAATACTGGGTCCGAAGGGTGGTTGAGCAGGCTTACGGAGGCACTACTCCCGACCTCGGGTATGGTGGACACGATGAGGATCAAGGCCAGATGGGAGGCATCAGCGCGCTGATGTCAATCGGTCTTTTCAGCGTCACCGGCACCGAGACCGACGTACCTTGCTACGACATCACCTCGCCCGTTTTCGACAAAGTGACAATCCATCTGAACCAAGACTACTATCCTGGGAAACAATTCACTATCAATGTGAAAGGCAACCCGAATTGCTACATCCAGTCAGCTCGCCTCAACGGACGCGGCTGGCGTTGGTCACAATTCAGTCACGAAGATTTCGCCAAGGGAGGAACCCTTGATCTGACACTTGGTCCGAAACCAGCCACCTCTTGGGGGGCTTTGAAGTATTAAGACTATGAGAAAGCCTAATTACGACAAGTTTCCCGCTACCAAGGTCGATGCTCAGATTTGTGTCGGCTGGGATCAGATAATATCCGCTATCACCGCTGTTTCTGGAGGAAAGCCTATCGCCGTGGACACCTATCCCGGAGCGGATGAGGAAGAGATAGCTTCCGTGTTCGGAAAAGCTTTCGGAAAGGTCCTGATGACAAGGTCTCTGATGAAGGGCGAGGATGAGATCCGCCGGATGACGGATCCCTTCATGACAGACGACGTGTTGTTTGGGTTCCTTACCTCTCTCAGAATCAATGATTTCTTTGACCAGGACAAGATTGCCGCAGCCAAAGCCGCCAAGGATTTTACGGTTGTGGTAGGCCCTGGAGCCTCGCTCGCCGCTCCTGAAGGAGCCCTGCTGGTCTATGCCGACATGGCCCGCTGGGAAATACAGATGAGGATGCGGCGCCACACAGCCAAGGGCCTTGGAGTTGATAACAGCCAAGATCCTGTCAGCATCCAATACAAACGGGGCCTTTTCATCGACTGGCATGTGTGCGACATTTACAAGGACGGTCTTTTCAAAAAGATTGACTTCTGGCTCGACACCAATGACCCTTCAAGGCCCAAGATGATCAGCAAGGAAGCCTTCTTCCAAGGAATCGACAGAACCGTCGGTTCTCCATTCAGAGTGGTTCCTTTCTTTGATCCGGCCCCTTGGGGAGGCCAATGGATGAAAGAAGTATGCGATCTCGACCCTTCAAAGCCAAATTACGGATGGTGTTTCGACTGCGTTCCGGAAGAGAACAGCCTGTTGTTCAACATCCAAGGCGAACTGTTTGAGCTTCCGTCACAGGATCTTGTGCTGCTTAGGAGCAGGAAACTCCTCGGGGAGGTTGTCGAGAGCCGTTTTGGAAAGGATTTCCCCATCAGGTTCGACTTCCTTGACACCATCGGCGGTGGCAACCTTAGCCTTCAGGTCCACCCGACAACCCAGTTTATAAGGGAGAGTTTCGGGATTCCTTACACCCAGGATGAGAGCTACTACATGCTGGATGCTGTTGATGATGCGGTGGTGTTCCTCGGGCTAAAGACCGGAATTGACCCCGAGGCTATGATAAACGACCTCCGGGCCGCCCAGAGGGGTGAGCTGGTCTTCAACGCTGAGAAATATGCCAACAAACTCCCGGCGAAAAAGCACGATCACTTCCTTATTCCGGCCGGAACGGTCCACTGCTCAGGAGCCGGCAGCATGGTCCTTGAGATAAGCGCCACGCCTAACATATTCACTTTCAAGCTCTGGGATTGGGGAAGGCTCGGTCTGGACGGGAAACCTCGCCCAATCAATGTCGAGAGAGGATCAAAGGTCATCCAGTGGGAGCGGGACACTGAATATGTCAAGGCCAGGCTATGGAACCATTTCGAACCGATAGCAAGCGGCAAAGGCTGGGATGAGATACGCACAGGGCTGCACCCGAACGAGTTTATCGAGACACGGAGAACCCGGTTCTCGGTCCCTGTCACCCATAACACTGGAGGCGGAGTCAATGTTCTGAACCTCGTGGAAGGAGAAGAAGCCATCGTGACCAGCCCTGAAGGCCGTTTCGAGCCGTTTGTCGTCCATTATGCCGAGACCTTCATCATCCCGGCATGGTTAGGAGAATATGTGATAACCCCGCACGGACCTTCTGAAGGGAAGGCCTGCATGACAATCAAAGCTTATGTACGAACTTGATGACCGGGTCATTATGACCCTTGACGCTGGGGGAACTAACTTTGTCTTCTCAGCGATCTCCAAAGGGGTGGAGGTGGTCCGCCCCGTCACCATTCCATCGGTTCCGGATAACAGCCTGGCTTGCCTGGAAAGGATTGCGGAGGGATTCCAAAGAGTTAAGGAAGAATCTCCATTGGAGCCTTCAGCTATAAGTTTCGCCTTCCCCGGGCCAGCTGACTACACTCATGGAATCATCGGTGACCTGCCTAATTTCCCAGGATTTAGAGGCGGAGTCGCTATGGGACCTTATCTGGAAGCGAAATTCGGAATCCCCGTATTCATCAATAACGATGGCAACCTTTTCGCTTTCGGAGAAGCCCTGTGCGGAACTTTGCCCGAAATCAATGCCGCTCTTGAGAAGGCCGGATCGAAAAAGCGTTACAAAAACCTGCTTGGGATCACACTGGGGACGGGTTTTGGAGCTGGAGTCGTAACGGATGGCCGTCTTTTGACAGGTGACAACGGATGTGGTGGAGACGTTTGGCTGATGCGCCACCCTTCTGAGCCGGAACTAATTGTGGAAGAAGGTGTTAGCATACGAGCGGTCACTCGTTCCTATAAGCTATTGTCTGGCGAAGACCGTGTACTGACCCCGAAAGATGTGTTTGAGATAGCCAAAGGACTGAAGCCTGGGGATATTCCCTCGGCAAAAGAGAGTTTTGCCTCTCTGGGGCGCTGCGCCGCCCACGCCATCGTCCATGCCTTAGACATTGTCGATGGCATTGTCTCGATCGGAGGAGGACTCGCGGGAGCCTCGGAATTCTTTCTGCCGCCAATGATCGAGGAGATGCGTCGGACGGTCTCTACAAGAGCGGGTGCTTCGTTCCCTTGCCTTGAGATGGAGGTTTACAATCTGACCGATCCGGCGGAAAGAGCCGCCTTCCTGAAGGACGAGACCACTCTTGTCGATGTGCCTGGAACAG
>OMQO01000083.1 GCA_900313275.1 uncultured Bacteroidales bacterium | reverse complement strand
GGCCGCCTTGATTAAGGAGGGTGTGGAGGATGTCATCCCCGGCCGCGTGTGGGTGAGGGCAGAGATATCGGAGCTCAACCACAAGCGTAACGGCCACTGTTACTTGGAACTGTCTCAAAGTGACGGAGGGGCTGTGGTCGCCAAAGTCAGGGCTACGATTTGGCTCTCCCGTTGGAACTACATAGACACCCTTTTCAGAAGTGTGACGGGGTCGTCGCTTGCTGTGGGGATGGAAGTATTGTTCCGGGTTCAGGTGAACTATCACCCCGTTTTCGGCCTCTCGCTGAATATCGATGATGTCGATCCCGATCTCACTCTCGGAGCGGCTGAGAAACTCAAGAGATTGACCATCGAGCGTCTCACCAAAGAGGGGCTGATGGATCTGCAGAAAGAGTTGGCTTTGCCTGAGTTGCTATATTCCTTGGCCGTGATCTCCGCCCCGGACGCGGCCGGCTTGAGGGATTTCAGGCGCCATCTCCTTGAGAATGAATATGGTTTTGTGTTCGATGTGGCTTTGTTCGAGGCGCTGATGCAAGGAGAGCATGCGGTTGATTCCATGATCATGGCCTTGGATGCGATCAAAGAATCCGGAAAGGGATTTGACGCTGTGTTGATAATGAGGGGAGGAGGAGCTGATCTGGATCTTGCCTGCTTCGATGACTATGACTTGGCGGTGGCTATCGCCAACTGCCCGTTCCCGGTGTTCACGGCTATCGGCCATGACAAGGACTACCATGTGGCGGACATGGTGGCCAACACTTTCGTTAAGACTCCGACCGCCCTAGCGGACTTGTTCCTGGATTGCTATATCGCTGAGGATCAACGTATTTCATCTTATGAGACCAGATTGCGGCTGGCCTTCGCGGGTCGTTTTACGGCAATGCTCTCAAGGCTTGACCTGCTTGGAAAAAATGTCACCCATGCCGCCGATATACGGTTCTCGGAAGCGTCCCACCGGCTTGAGATGTTGGAAGCGAAAATATCCGCGGGGGATCCTCGCAAGATCCTCGAGAAAGGCTACACTCTGGCTTTGGATTCAAAGGGAGTCAAGCTGACTTCTTCCTCCGGAGTGAAACCCGGCGACGGATTCTCGGTCATGTTCTCCGACGGCACCATCAAAGGCACCGTCACGGATGTCATCCGGACCGACTGTCATTCCGAGCGAAGCGAAGAATCTGTAAATAATTAAAAATTAGTACAATACGAATATGCCAGAAGAGAAATTTGATTATGCCAAGGCGATGGCCGAATTGGAGGGAATCGCCGCCAAGGTCGAGGATCCGAAGACGAGTCTCGATGACATCGGAGCCCTTGTGAGCCGTTCCAAGAAATTGATAGAGCAGTGCAGGAACTACTTGCGCTCGGTTCGTGAATCAATAGAAGAGGAGGCCAACCAATGAAAGAGATTTATCTTGCCGGCGGCTGCTTCTGGGGTGCCGAGCATTATTTCAGGAATATAGAGGGTGTTGTGGACACTGAGGTGGGCTTCGCCAATGGTGACACACCGTCTCCCACTTATGAGCAGGTTTACACAGACACCACAGGCTATGCGGAAACGGTCCGTGTCATCTACAACCCGGACGCCCTACCTTTGGACGAACTCCTCAGGGATTTCTTCTGCGCCATTGACCCTCTTAGTGTCAACAAGCAAGGAGAGGATGAGGGAACCCGTTATCGTACAGGAGTTTATTATTCCGATCCTGAAGATCTTGCCGTTGCCCGAAAGGTGTTCGATGAGGTCCGGGAAAGTTTCGGCGAGCCTCTGGCTGTCGAGCTTGAACCGCTTCGTAACTTCTACCAGGCTGATGGCCGTCACCAGGACTATCTGGTGAAAAATCCTGACGGCTATTGCCATTTGCCTCTCAAGATATTCCGTTATCCGAGGTTGGTCAGTGATCTTAAGCATCTTCTGGGAGACGAGCCGGACTTTGTCGCCAGGCTTTCCAACACGGCCGCCCTTCTGAAAGAAAAGATGGGCTTCTTCTGGACGGGTTTCTATCTGGTCGGAGAAGCTGATCAGTCAGGAACATCTGGCGGACATGGTCATGGAGGAGCGTCAGCTGATGGTAAAGAGCTGATTCTAGGACCTTTCCAGGGGTCGGTGGCTTGTATGAGGATAGGTTACGGCAGGGGAGTGTGCGGCACTGCCTGGAAAGAGGCCCACACTGTCGTTGTCCCTGATGTTGAGGAGTTTCCGGGCCATATAGCCTGCTCGTCCTTGTCGAAATCCGAGATTGTCGTCCCTGTTTTTAGAGGAGGTGAAGTCATCGGTGTCCTTGACATCGACAGCGACGAGGTCTCAACTTTCGACAGGGTCGATGCGTTCTGGCTGGAGCGAGTCGTTAATGTTGTCAGGTTTCCTGGCGACACAATGTAATTTGTGCCCAGGCCTCTCTTCCAATTTCCCGATAGTCAGTCAAGCCTTTTATTTTCATGGCTTTGACTGTCAGTCTATCTTGAAAGCGGCAATCTCCTCGTTGATTCTGGAGAGTATCCCGATCTTCGTGTTGTAGAGGTCCTCCGAGATATCAACTTTATAGTAGTGAGGATTGATGAGTCGTCTCTCGGAGGGACTGAAATGATGGAGGGTGTCTTGGAAGAAGGCCCTCTTGTCCTGGAGGGAATGTTTCTCGGAGCAATCTTCCCCGTTTTTGACCACTTGCAGCTGTAGCGCTCTCCATGAATATGAGCCAGCCTCGAAAGTCTTGTGCTTGAAACGGTCATCTTCAGCGAAGATAGTGAATTCCTCTCCAGCCTCGATCTTGCGGGCGATGGAATCTCCTCTCAGACAAGTCACATCTGCCTTGTAGATCTCTCCCTGGTCAGGATCGTTCTTGATAATCCTGTAAGTGATCTGGAATCCTGGATTGATCAGCTTTATCGTGTCCTCAGAGCGTTTAAGGACAGGTTCTCCTCCAATCTGGACAAGTTTGTAAACGTTGCCGAAGCAAGGGGCGGCTTTGCTGGTGGCGATCGCATCGCCGACTCCGTAAGAGTCGATGCAGGCGCCCTGGCGCTCGAGATCGGTGATAAGATATTCATCCAAAGAGTTGGTGGCGAATATCTTACACTTCTTCATCCCATGATTGTCCAAAATCTTGCGTACCTTCTGGGAAAGGTAAGCCAAGTCGCCGCTGTCAAGGCGTATCCCATAGCCAGGAGCATAATTGTCGTCGATCCCGCACTCCCTGAATGAGCGTATCGCATTGAGAACTCCGCATTTAAGGGTGTCATAGGTGTCTATTAGGAGGATCAGGTTCTCTCCCATGTGTGTCCTGCAGTAGTCCACGAAGGCATGGTGCTCACCTTCTACGCTGCTGCCGTAGGAAGTCACGAAACTGTGGGCCATAGTGCCGGTTGAAGGGACATCGTTGACCACTCCGGTCAGGATATTCGATGTGCTGGCGCAGCCGGCTATTATAGCGGCCTTGGCTCCATAGGTGGCCGCCCATGGACCGTGAGCCCTACGGGATCCGAACTCGCTGACAGGATGATTGGTGGCCCTGCAGACCCTGGAGGCCTTTGTGGCTACGGCCATCTGATGATTCATTATGCACAGCATAGGAGTCTCAAGAACCTGGGCTTCGATAAGTGGAGCTTCAACAATGATGATAGGCTGGTTGGGGAATACTATCTCTCCTTCCCTCAAAGCCCACACATTCCCGGTGAACCTCATTGTGGAGAGATATTTCCGGAACTCGGCATAATCCTCTCCGGGCAGGAATTTCTCAAAGAAGGACGGCTCGGCCTTCCCAAGGTTAAGGATGCATTCGATCACTTCCTCAGTGCCGCTGCACACAGCCCAGTTGTTGTTCTCCGGGGCTTTTCTGTAAAACATGTTGAAGACGGCGGTGACATCCTTGCGGCCTGTCTCGAAGAAGGACTTTCCCATCGTGTACTGGTACTTGTCCGAGCAGTAGGAATAGTTTAGCATTGTTATTTCTCGCTTATGATTCTCTGTAAAAGACGGTTTGATGTAGTGGGGTCTCCCGAGGCCTCGAGCCTTATGTCAGGAAGGGGCTCGAGGGCGTCTTCGCGGACAATCCCCTCGGCGGTCATGACCCTGAGGAGTTGACGGGCTACAGCCGGGGCGGGATCGATGACTTCCACATCGGGTCCCGCAATTCTTTGGATGACTTCACGAAGGAAAGGGTAGTGGGTGCACCCGAGGACAATCCTGTCGGCGCCCTCGTCCAATAAAGGCTTCAGACTGGCCCGGACCGTCTCCTCAACCTCCGGCCCATCCAGCAATCCTCTCTCGACCAGTTCCACAAAGCCTTGTCCGACCCTCTCCTCAATCCTTGCGTCGTTCTTGTATATTCCCTTGGTGTTGAGGTATTTTGAGCCTTTGAGGGTACCTGCGGTGGCCAGTACTCCGATCACTCCGCTCTCTGAGCTCAAGGCCGCTGGTTTGACGGCCGGCTCCATGCCTATGAACTTGATGGAATACTCTTGCCTCAGAGTGGAGATCGCCGCGGCTGTGGCTGTGTTGCATGCCACGACAACGATGTCGGCGCCTTGCTCAAGGAGATAGTCGGTGATAAATCTTGCCCTGTCCTGAATGAACTGGGGAGTCTTCTCTCCATAGGGGCAGAAAGCATTGTCAGCGAAGTAGATATACCTCTCCCGAGGGAGGATTTTCAGGATCTCCCTCAAGACGGAAAGGCCGCCTGCGCCAGAGTCGAAAACACCGATCATATCCACAAATATACTCATAATCCCGGAAATGTGTTAACTTTGCATGGTGTTTGCTGAAAGCGACCATGAATTCGAGTATTTAGAAAGTATGAAGAGAGTATTTCGTTATTTCACGATAGTGATGATTTCGGTGGCCGCGGTGGCTGCCTGCGGGCACAAGGAAGAAATCCCTAATGAGGAGCCTACTCCGTCGGGACCCGTCATAGTAAAGCCGTCTGATGAAATCAGCCAGGCGGATTATTTCGCTCAATATGCCCTTACCGTCTATTATCTTTGGAACCGTGAGATAGCCAATGATCTAGACAGGCTTTCCCCGGACACTTGCAAGGCCCCGATCGATGTCGTGCATGATATCCGTTACCATCAGGGGGCGAAAGAAGTGGACCATTGGACTATGCTCACCAACAACCTTGGCGAGATGACCAGTTCCGTTGAGGGTACAGCCAAGTCTTTCGGATATGACCTTACAGGCATGTGGGCGGATAGGGATCAAACAGCCCTTGTGTTCATCGTCAACTATGTCTCTAAAGGGAAACCTGCTGAAAAGGCCGGCCTTAAGAGGGGAGACATAATCTGGACATTGAACGGTTCTGACATCACTCTTAAGAACTACATGGACCTGTTCAACGCTTCTTCGGTGAAACTCGGTGTCCAACCAGGCCTTTCAGCTAAGGATCTCGTCACTGTTTCGATGACTGCCAATGAGGATTGGGAAGATCCCGTCCTTCTAAGCAAAACTTTCGACATCGATGGGAAGAAAGTTGGCTATCTTGTGTATAACTCATTCGATATCAAGTCCATGGAGACCCTCCCTGACTTTTTCCGCAAGTTTAAGGCAGATGGTGTCAAAGAGTTGATCCTGGATCTTCGGTACAACGGTGGTGGCTTTGTCATTACAGAATGTGAGCTTGCCTCCCTTATCGCCCCTTATGCCAATGTCGCCGCTAAGGATGTCTATCAGACTGAGGTGTTCAACTCCATTCTTACTGAAGCCTGGAAAGACGATGACTTCAACACTTATTTCGACACTAAGTTTGAGTACAAGAATGCTGATTATAATATCACCCAGGACATTTCCGATGCCAATCTTGACCTCAAGAAACTGTATGTCATCGTGACGAATGGCTCCGCTTCGGCATCTGAGGGTCTGATAGTCGGTCTCAAACCTTACATGGACGTCGTGTTGATCGGTGAGCAGACTTACGGAAAGTACTGCGCCGGTTACATGATGTCTCCCGAAAATGTGTTTGGAAGTCAGTCAACGACTGATTACTCACTCATCAAGAAGTGGGGTATCTATGTGATGGTCAGTAAATTCGCCGACAAGAACAAGAATAATCCGGCTATGCCTGACGGCATTCCGGTAAACATTAAGGCCGAGGATGACGTGCTTGACGGATATCAGTTCGGAGACGAGGAGGAGACTATGCTTAAGGCCGCTTTGACCGCTGCGGGCAAGACTTATCCGAAGGCCTCGAGCTCAAGCGTAAGGACAAGGTCTGAAACGATGGTTCCCGTCTCCAAACCTGTTCTTAAGACTGCCCATCCGAAGGGAATCCTTATCAAGACTGATCTCCCTTCGAAGACCTTACCGGTTGTCTCTGAATAATTTCCGGTTATTTGACAGCTTCGATCAGGACTCCTTGACATGAGGAGACCTGGCACTCGTACCACCCGTTGGCATCCCTGCGCATCGGAACGTAACCGTCACCTCCAAGCACCGATACCTCACGGCCATCAGCCTTGAAACGGAGAGTGTGCCTTGCCGGAGACTTATCGAAAGGATCGTCAGCGACGCAGATGAAGAGCGCTTTGTCACCGGATCCGTTCCTGGAGTCCATCTCCCCGACAATGATAGGGCTGTTGTCTGTCAGCTTCAGATGGCTGAAGACATTGTCTGAATATTCCACCTCAGGCTTCTCGCCCGTCCCGTCCAGCGTTTCGCCCCATTTCTGGCCTACGAAAGAAGTGCTTTTGCCGGAATAGTTCATGTACCGCTTGCCGATAAGGTGAAGCTCCGCATTGACCTTTTTGAGTTTGTCGTATTGCTGGGTCTTATTTCCATTCTTGTCAAGGACCTGGTTGTCCCACCAACCAGCTGTGTAGCAAGCCCATGTGATGCTTTCAGCGCCAAAGGCCAGGGCGGAGAACGCCTGGAAACGGAGCTCATTCCCGGTGATCCAGACCTTTGGGTCGTAGCTGTTGACTTGTACGGTGACCCACATGTCCCTGCCTGTCGAGCGGCAAGCGTCGGAGACAACCCTCAGATTCTGATAGTCCAGGGCCACTCCGACGTTTTTGTAGTAAAAGTCGTAGGATAAATAGTCGGCCGGAACATTTTCGCAGTATTTGGCGATATGCTCAGCGTAGGTCGCTGTTCCAAGCTGGCTTTTGGTCTGCTCAGCCGTGTTTTGCGAAACCGAAGCATAGTTCGGGTATAAGTTGATGAAAGCGAATTGGTTAGGGAATAAACTCTCAACCTTTCGCAGGACTTCTCCATAGTAGGGGAAGTCGAGGGCTGAAGGCTCGTCACCAATGTCGATTCCCCAAATGGCCGGATGGTCCTGGAACTTGGCCGCGGCTTCCTCATATTTGGATATCGGATTCTTCTCCCTCATCATTCCGGCGTTGTCACCGTCTCCTCCCCACCAGCCGGGGACTATTCCACTGACAATCGCCCCGATAGAGTATTTGCTGAAAAGATCCAGGGCAGGCTTGTCATAGTCCATGCAGATGACGAAGTTCACCCCGCAATCAGCAAGGTCCTTCACATGTGCTTCAGTCCTGGCATACGGCCTCAGATGGTACACGCCGATGTTGAGTTTGTTTCGGTCCATTCTTCCGGACTTGGTGACATAACCCGAGGTTTGCCCGTAAATGATGAACAAGACCGCTGACCCGAATAGGAGCGAGATGACGAGAAGTAATCTTTTCATAACAAACAATATTTTTATAAAGATAGCGAATTTGCCCAAAGTTGCCTATTTTTGTATTCCTTTTGAATAATGATTGTTCACAGATGACCACAAAAGAACAGATTGAAGCCTTACGAGAGCGCCTTGGAACTCTTGAGTCGTGCCTGGATATTCCCGGAAAGAAGAACCAGGTGGCGTCTCTTCAGAAAAAGACGGAGTCGCCTGACTTTTGGAATGATCCCAAAGCGGCGGAGGCCTTCATGAAGAATCTCAATGGCATCAAATCCTGGGTTACAGCGTTCGACAAGGCTTTCTCTGAGACTGATGATCTTGATGTTTTGTACGAGTTCGCTAAAGAGAGCCTCGACAATAGCGATGATGAGACCGGAATAACCCCTGAGACAGATGAGCTTGACCAAGCTTACAGCTTGGCTTTGAGGGACATAGAGTCTCTTGAGATGAGGAATATGCTCGGGTCGGAAGGCGACAACCTGGGAGCCGTGTTGACAATCAATTCCGGAGCCGGAGGCACTGAGGCCAATGATTGGAGCGCCATGCTGATGAGGATGTATCTCCGCTGGGGTGAGCGTAACGGCTACAAGGCGACTGTCACCGACATACAGGACGGTGATGAGGCTGGAGTCAAGTCTGTCACCATAGAGTTCGACGGTGACTATGCTTATGGCTATCTCAAGGCCGAGAATGGAGTCCACCGGCTTGTCAGGATTTCTCCATTCAACGCGCAAGGAAAGCGTCAGACCACGTTCTCCTCGGTTTTCGTGTATCCTCTTGTGGATGATACCATTGAGGTGAATGTGGATCCTTCAAGATTGTCCTGGGACACTTTCCGGGCAGGAGGACATGGCGGTCAGAATGTCAACAAAGTTGAGTCTGGGGTGCGTTTACGCTATCTTTATCAAGATCCTGACACCGGTAAAGAAGAAGAGATTCTCATCGAGAACACCGAGACCCGCGACCAACCGAAGAACAGGGCGAAGGCCCTGCTGCTTCTCCGCTCCAGACTATACGACATCGCGATGAAAAAGAGGCAGGAGGAGAAGGACAAGATCGAGGGACAGAAAAAGAGGATCGAGTGGGGTTCCCAGATCCGTTCCTATGTCCTCCATCCCTACAAGATGGTTAACGACCTGCGGACCGGCTTCAAGACTGC
>OMQO01000267.1 GCA_900313275.1 uncultured Bacteroidales bacterium | reverse complement strand
CGATGATACGGCCGGTCTTCTTGACAGACTCGATAACCTTGTCGTAGTTGAACGGAACGAGGGAGCGGGCGTCGATGACCTCAGCCTCCATGCCATACTTCTCCTTGAGGATGTCAGCGGCCTCAAGAGCCCTGTACAGAGTGGCACCGATTGTGAGGATGGTAATGTCCTTTCCAGCCCTCTTGATGTCAGGCTCGCCGATAGGAATCTCGTAATATCCTTCAGGGACACCGCCCTCATGGAACTTCTCAGCGATTCCGTAAAGACGCTGGCTCTCGAAGAATATGACCGGATCGGTACCCTGCAGGGCGGCGTTCATCAGACCCTTGGCATCGTAAGGAGTCACAGGGAAGCAAACCTTCAAACCGGGGATGTGGGTGCAGAGGCTGGTCCAATCCTGGCTGTGCTGGGCACCGTACTTGGAACCAACTGAAACTCTGACGACTACAGGCATCTTAAGGATATTACCGGACATGGCCTGCCACTTAGGGAGCTGGTTGAAGATCTCGTCACCGCAGCATCCGAGGAAGTCGCAGTACATGATCTCAGGGATAACACGGCCGCCGCACATGGCGTAACCGATAGCGGTACCGATGATAGCGGCCTCAGCGATAGGGCTATTGAACAGGCGGTGGTACGGAAGCGCCTCAGTCAGACCACGATAGACTGCGAAAGCGCCACCCCACTCACGGTTCTCCTCGCCATAGGCAATAAGGGAAGCGTCTTTGTAGAAACGGTCCACGATAGCCTCGAAGACACCATCACGGAAGTTGTAGGACTTCATAGAGCTGGCGGGCTTGCCATCCTTTCCGAGCCAGAAACGCTCCTTGCCGGCGATCTGCTTCACTCTGGGATTCTCCTCAAGAGGCATCAGCACATCGGGCTTAGCGTCAGACAGGGAATCGATGCTCTGGTTGGAGAACATCATCTCGCCCAGAAGCTCGTCCTGCTTCACGAGATCCATTCTCGGGGAAAGTTCCTCATCTATAGCGAGTTTGTAGCACTCGAAGATGTTGGCGTTGACCTCGGCGCGGATAGCGTCCAAAGCTGCCTGGTCGGCAACTCCAGCCTCAATGAGTTTCTTGCCGAAAGCGATGATGCAATCTTCCTTCTCCCAAGCCTCGATCTCCTCCTTGGTACGGTAAGAGCTCTGGTCGGACGGGGAATGGCCGCTGTAACGGTAGGTCACGACATCCAGCAGGGCCGGTCCCTTCTTCTCGAGAAGATAGGCCTTCTTGCGATAGAAAGCGTCGATGACAGCGAGAGGATTGTAACCATCCACTCTCTCAGCGTCCATGGCATCAGCCTTGAATCCGGCGCCCAAACGGGCCGGGAAGGTGTATCCCATCGTCTCGCCCTTTGTCTGGCCGCCCATCGCGTACTGGTTGTCCATAACATTGAAGAGGACCGGCAGGCCGCCCTTCATGTCACCCTCCCAGAGAGTGTTGAACTGGTCCATCGAAGCGAAGGTCATACCCTCGAGAACAGGGCCGCGGGCCATAGCACCGTCACCGAGGTTGGCGACGACAATACCCTTCTTCCTGTTTACCTTCTTAAAGAGGGCGGCTCCTACAGCGATCGATCCGCTTCCACCGACAATGGCGTTGTTCGGATAGATACCGAAAGGAGTGAAGAAGGTGTGCATCGATCCACCCAGACCCTTGTTGAAACCGGTCGTGCGGGCGAAAATCTCAGCCATAGCACCGTAGAGAAGGAAACGGATTCCAAGCTCCTTGGTATCTGTTCCGGAATATGCCTTCTTGGCGACATTCAAGGTCGCTCCGTCCCAGAACTCCTCCATAACCTTCTTGAGCTCATCCTCAGGAAGGATCTGGATTGAACGAAGACCCTTGGCGAGGATCTCACCATGGGAACGGTGGCTTCCAAATATAAAGTCGTCAGTGTCAAGGGCATAAGCCATACCGACAGCGGCGGCCTCCTGGCCGGCTGAAAGGTGGGCGGGACCAGGGTTGTTGTAGGCCACACCATTGTAACCGCCCGTCGTCTTGACGAGATTCAGCATCGTCTCGAACTCACGGATGTAGGACATGTCACGGAATATTCGGAGCAGGTCCTCCTTGGTGAAACGGCCATCCTTAATCTCTTGCTTGATGGTCTTGTTGTACTTCATCACCGGGATGGTCGGGAGCTTCAGCTCGTGCTCCTGCGGGCGCAGGGTGACCTCGGGATCTATGTAAAGCGCTTTAGGCATGATTTCTTTGCTTTAATTATTTGATTGTGAATGATGTTTCTTTTATAATCTCGGACACGGTAGGGTGCGGGAAAACGACCTCCTGCATCTGCTCGAGAGTCATTTCAGTCTCTATGGCGATGCAAGCCGCACTGATGATCTCGGAGCAAGGGTTGCCAAGCATGTGGACACCCAGAACCTCATGGTACTTGGCTCCGACAATGATCTTGCATAGTCCTTCACCCTTGTCGTTCTCGGCGACAAAACGGCCGGCATAGGCCATAGGCAGCTTAACCACCTTATAGTCAACGCCCTTTGCCTTGGCCTCCGCTTCGGTGAGACCGACTCCGGCGACCTCAGGATTGGTGTAAACCACTCCCGGAATGGCATTGTAGCGCATCCTGTCCTCTTTCCCGAGGATATTGTTGACAGCGACCTCGCCCTCGCGGGAAGCGGTGTGGGCAAGCATTGAGAAGCCGGTCACATCGCCCGCGGCATAGACACCGGGAATATTGGTCTTCATCTTCTCGTCAACCTTGATTCCGTAAGGCCTTCC
>OMQO01000081.1 GCA_900313275.1 uncultured Bacteroidales bacterium | reverse complement strand
TATGGCCTCCGAACCCATCCGTCTCCGCAAAGTACGATCCGCAATCAATTCACAAATCCTGGAAGCGAAAGCCTCTTCATCTCCTGGGGGCACCAGAAAACCATCCACGCCATCGCTGATGATGCTTTTCGGCCCCACTGGACAAGCATAGGAAACAACGGGAAGCCCGCATGTCATCGCTTCTACAAGCACCATCGCGAATCCTTCATATTTGGATGTCAACACCATAATCGATGACTCAGCCATCCATTCTTGCACATTTGTTTGTCGTCCCTGAAGGAAGACATTGTCCCGCAAGGAATAATGATTGATCAAATCTTCGATGAGAGGACGATCAGCACCATCTCCCAAAATGTCCAAACGCCAGTCAGGATATCTGTCGAAAACAATCCTGACTATCCGCAATAAAGATGGGTAATTTTTCTCATCTGCCATACGTCCGACAGCTATTATCCTTTTATTCACATGCTGAGTGATACTGGTACTCGTGAATCGACAGAAGTCAGGTATGACACATACATTAGCCTTGCTTTTCCAAGATGCCCTAGCCTCCTCGGTAAGAACAACAATACGATCAAATCTATTAATAAGTTTATACTCAAGGAACTCTCCTACACGTAATGACAGTTTCTTTCGCCAAGATCCGTTTGAATATCTTCTATAATCATGTACAGAATGGATCTCCCGAACTGTTGACCATGATGACTTTCTTAAGGGGACGATCCACTTATCAACACCTCCAGTAGAAATCACAACATCAGGCTCAATCTCACATAATAACTCGTATAACTTCTTCTTGAGGCCAAAAACGAGGTGAAGAAAATTCCAAGGGAACTTATAATCGCGAAAATCAATCCCGCGTAAAACAACCTTCTCAGATAATGGGAAAGGAGAAGATGGATATCTGTTACAACAGGTCACAAGCCATACTTGGTTGCCTTTTTCAGAAAGGAGATTAGATTTGGCCACTGTTATCGCCTCAACGCCCGCGACCCAAAGCGAATTCATGCAATAAACAATCTTCATGCGCCTAATTTCTTGAGACTCTACGCAACCAATACGTTAATCTGGGATGACGCATCAGAAATAGACAAACAACTCTCTTCCATAGCGGAATCTCACGGCACCGCCGATAATCTTGTTTAGTATCTTTAAACATCTTGGCGCACTCTAGCGCTACCGTATTCCACTCCGGCTTAACCCAAGCAAGGCTCATCCAAAACAACATCCGTACATACAACTCATCCAAAAGATAATGGGAGAAACGCCGCCCATCCTCTGGAAGATTCATAAGGTTGGAATAGCAAATCCTTGCCCTGCACCCATGGAAAAGATACCAAGCGACATGCTCGTGGCTTAGCGAGCCTTTACGTTGAAACCAATAGTATAGTTGATTCTCAACAAGAATCGCTTTATCGAGTTTGAAGGACAAGCGGATCATATAGTCCTTATCTTGTGATCTGGCATAATTGTTAGTACGCAAGTCCTTGACAAAACTGGCACGGAACAACTTGTTCCACATAAAAACAGCATACTGTTTTTCCCCTTCTCTCCCAAAAAGATCCCCGAACAAATCATCTTGGCTCTTTTCTGTCATTTTGATCTCATCAATTGATGGTATCTCCTCAAGGGGTGTACTTATGCTAGTCATTTTCATCCTGCAAATCGCCAGATTATAGCCGTTCCCGCTGTTAATGGCTTTGTATAACAGCGATACCAAATCGCGGCTGAAATAATCATCAGCGTCAGGGAAAAACAGGAATTCTCCATTCGCGGCTCCGTGCCCAGTGTTCCTTGCAGCCCACAAACCAGTATTAGGCTGATGAATAACCTTCACCCTTGAGTCATTCTCGGCGAACTCGTCGCAAATGGCCCCTGAGCCATCCGTGGAGCCGTCATCCACAAGGATGATCTCAAGATTACGATAAGTCTGTTCCGAGATTGCTCTAAGACAACGTGGCAGGTACTCTTCCACATTGTATACCGGAACTATCACACTAATTAGAGGATCCATGATTCAGCAAATCTGACAAACCTTCCGCGCACCCGGAATTGTCCATAGGAATAACATGGCAGAGGGGGCTTTGCGAGACGACACTTTTCGCGGTAGGGAAATCAGTCATTATCACTTGTTTCCCTAACGCTATAGCCTCCAACACGGTCATTGGGCTGCCTTCGTAGCGGGAGGGCTGTACATAAAAGTCACAAGCCTTCATGTAAGGATAAGGGTTGCTTTTCTTTCCAAGAATATTGACATAGTCCCCCATACCGGTCTCGGCTATTTTCTCCCTTATCACAGCCTCCATATCCCCAAAACCGATCAAGTACCAATAAACATCCAACCCTTTATTCCTAAGCTTGGAACATATGTCTGGAATGTTATCGTAATTCTTCGCCTCACAGAACCTGCCGACTGACAGCAGATTGATCCTTCCAGGCGAGACCGGCATCTCTTTAATGACCTCAGAAAGAGGCAACTCATTCGATTTTGTCGTGACGTATTTAACCGGAACCACGTTCGGCCTCTCGATTATCTTGTCCGAAAGAGAAGGAAACACACTCAGGAAGCAGCGTGTCACATCAGGGGAGATCGACACTATCTTATCGTACCCTGACCATACCGGAAGCTCAAGGTCAGCATCGACATGAACCTTTGAATAATCAGTGTGAATCCAAGCGACCTTCTGTTTAGCTTTCACCTTCCGAAGGACATAATCATGCGGCATCAGATAACTCACCGCGATGTCATATTCCTTATTGGGATTGATGTCAGGGAGAACCTTAACAAGATTTCTCGCGACATAGGAATAGATGGCCTCACCGCCGTTCCCCTTCTTGCTCTTTATATATCCGGCAAATCGCCTCTTGCCCTTCAAGCGGGCCAATGCGATACGGAGACACCCATCCTTGAGGACATCTTTGATTGGTCGTTCAATCTGCTTATATTCAAGTACTTCCGGAAGAAGATTCACTTCTTTTGGAATAAACTCCATCAGCTCTCCCCTATGACTATAGACGAACAAATCAACCTCGTACTCACTATAGTCCAAAGACTCCAGCAACCCGAGAAGGCTCATTTCAGCGCCGCCGAGCTCCATGTAGTGTATGGCGAACAGAAGGCTTTTCATCTCTTCTTAAAAAGAATCTCCCGATTCGTCGGACACACGAAATCCGTCGTGTCCAGATTATCCCACTTGGAAAACAACACCAACTCTGTGAAAGTGTGAAGCCTAAGGTACTCTTTGTACCCCATTTCCGCCAATCGGTTCTCGGAAACAAGCTCCTTTTCCAGCATCTCCTTGGACGGAACTATAATGAAGTCAGCTTCTCCCGATTGTATCAGCCGCTCATGTTCCCTCATCATATCGGAAGTCATCATCAATTGCGCTGACCAATACTTTCCGGCAGGCAACACCCCAGCAGGCATACCATAGCCATGCTCGATCCAATAAGCGTTGATCAACTTCGGAGACTTTACCTGAGACATGATATGGGCGGCCATATAATACTCCCTGCGTTCCTTCGTATCATTGAAAAAAGCGACATTGTAAATCTCGCGGACATAATTTAAGGAAGCGACTATGATAAAACTGAACACCGCGGACGTGACGACAAGCTTTAAAGAGCTGTCATTCAAATAGGAGACAAGCTCCAACACAAGGAATATCAGCAAAAAAGAGCATATATTGAAATAGTATAGATACGAAACCTCAATATGATGCGTAATGGAGAGCGCGAAGAAGTAAAGAGAAACCAGCAAAGGCATCCACCTATAGGGGCCGGTTTTGCCGCGCGTGAAAGAAAGGCCACCGATAATCAAGAATAGCAGCAACGCTCCAAGATCGGCCTTTTCCAAGTCCCTCCATTCCCTAAGATATGACCAGATAATGGCAGTCAGAGACGCACCTTCACCATTGACAGTCTGTACTGTTTTCACGAAGTACTCATGTAGGAAGGCGGAAAAACAACCTGACGCCAAAAAGTATATGACAAAAGGTGTGCAAACAACGACAAACCCCCCAAAACCACAAAGCAGAGGTTTCACGACACTCTGTTTCTCCCTGATCAAGTAATATAAAACACAGAGGATGAATGCCGCCTGCATCACAGCCAAGTTAAACTTTATCAGCAGCAAAGCGGAGAAACAGGCGCCCAGAATCCCGCACGTCTTAAGAAGCGCTTTATCATCCGCGGTCTCCCCATAATACAAACGACACACCTCATAAAGAGATATCACCATGAATAGCAAACTGAAGTCCTCAGCCCTGACCTCGACGTGGAACCATGAGTTGAAATAGGCCAACGCCATGAGGAAAGCGCAAATCAAAGCCTTCTTATTGTCATCCAGGAATAGACGAGCGATCCTGAAAGTGAAGAAGAAGGTGAGGCCATACCACAAGCTGGCTATCCAATACATGCCCACATAACTGGTGTGGTCAATCAAATAGCCTAACCCATAGATAAGCCACAAGACAGGCCCTTTGGAATCAGTGAAATCCACATATGGGACGTATCCATTCATCCATGCCTTGCCGCAGATGAAAAACCAAGCCGAATCAATCCTGTGATGAGGCGCGCAGAAATACGAGTCAGGAGACACGAAAAACAATACGGCGGCAGCGAAAACCGTAAGCCATGCAAGTATTATCCAGTCGGCCTTCCGCATTTCACTTATTACCAAATACAACTTTATACAAAAGTTTGGCAGGCAAGTAGGCAAATGGCACCTTAACCATAACCTCGACCGCCATTTTAGCTAATCGGACCCTTAGAGACGATTCTGATCGTTCAGAGAATGGCAGCAGTCCAGTATCTTTGAAAGAAGCTATTTTGACCTTGAACTCCTTAATGGAATAATCCGCCTGAAGGATTCTGGAGAAAAGACTCAACACCTTCAAATCCAATGAAAAACGGGCCTTGTTCCATAGAACCTGATCAGAGGGTTTGAATGTGTCCACCTCATTTGAGATAGAGGATAAGAAACCACTCAAAGACTCCACACAAAGCCTTGAATGCCGTTTGTCGCGATTGACAGTGATTCCGCTATTGGCGATGTCATAAAGATAAACGATACGATTCACGGAGACAATGGTCGGATCCGCGATCAACACCTCGAACATGAACATATAGTCCTCCCCAAGAATCCCATCTCGGAAGCGGATGTCTCGGTTATTAAGGAAGTCTTTGCGAAACAAGCAGTTGACACAGAATGTCTCTAACCCGAACTTACGTATCCACTCTTTTCCTGTCCCTTTGAAGCTCACCCTTCCATCAGCATAAGCATTGTCACGTTTTTTACCATCTTTCACGACTTCGCACCAAAAACGGACGACATCAACCTTGCCGTCACATAGGCTGACTATACTTGGGATACCATCAGAAGAATAAGTGTCGTCAGCGTCAAGAAAGCATACATATTCCCCTTTAGAAGCGTCAATACCGGTATTCCTTGCCGAAGAAGCACCATGATTCGACTGCGATATGACTCTCACAGGAGAATTAGCGGCTTCAAGTTCCCTGCACACATCGAGCGAATTGTCTGTGCTTCCGTCGTCAACAAGAATTATCTCGAACGAATCCTCTTTCAACCCCTGGTCAAGGATCGATCGCACTCCTCGCTCTAAATAACGTCCTTTGTTGAAGACGGGAACAATAACACTCAGGATAGGCTGGTTCATACCATCAACTTGAAAGCCAATAGCTTCTGCTTCAACGAAAGGTGTTTGTTGACAATAATGCCTCCAATGGCGCCCCTAAGGAAAGTGATGAGCTCTTTTTGACGGGAAGCGTATTCATCAGTCCCGGCAACCTTGATTTTCGAAAGCAATTTAGAGACAGTCCCCACAGCGTTGGCAAGAGCGTAACCCGAGTATTCGGGCATCGTTTCCGATGTGAAATGATAGACATCAGTGACGTTGTCGAACTCCTCGAAAGACCTCTTTGAAAGAGGCTGACGGGAAAGAGAGCCTGGACGGCGCACGTTGACGTAAAGACCCGAGGGATTGTATGCCAAGCGTCTCTCTTTCGAGAATAGCCTAGCCATCACATTATAATCCTCACTGATTGTCGCTTCAGGGAAATCAATGCGTTCCAAAGCGGAACGTTTATAAAGTTTCGCCCAAAAACCCCAAAACTCATATTTGAAGAAACGGGGCATAAGCTCCTCGAAAGGTATAATCGTGAACGATTCCGTTACTGGAGTATTCTCATCAGATGAGGACTTTAAACCACAAGCCGCCACAGAAAGGCCGGATTCATCGATGACCGAATACAAAACCTTGAGGTAATCAGGTTCCAGGCAGTCATCGCTATCAACAAATGTAACATACTCTCCCTCAGACATTTCCAATCCATACCTCCGGGCGAGCGAAGCTCCGCGATTCTCCCTGTGAAACACCCTTACCCTGCTATCCAGAGAAGCATATTCATCACAGATGGCACCGCTTGCGTCAGTGCTGCCGTCATCTACCAGAATGACCTCGAAGCTCCCTTGAAAAGACTGCCCGAGGACACCATCGACACATCGCCGCAAAAACGGTTCCGAGTTGTAAACAGGGATTATTACACTGATCCGCAAGTCTTTCATTTTTCACGCCTCAAAAACAACAGCAGCAAGAAAAAAAGCCATACCGGGAAGGAGATAGCTATCCCCGTTTTTCAAGCTTCTTCACAACTAACGGAACAAGGCATCATTTGCGAAGCCTGAAAAACGCTTTGAAAAAAAACTTATTACGTCCAAGAATCGCCTTCTTTATCCAATTGGAGCAACTGAAGACATCCCGATGCTTATCAAGTGAGGCGATTTCAGGAATATCAAGGATACTTTCAATATATCCCCGCTTGCTCTCCTGCTTGGGATATGCGAACAGCCCGTCATAGACAATGCCCCAGAGTCTCTTGAAGTGATATTCGTCCAACTGCCGGGAAATCATCTCCTTACTCTCGTAGAAAGATCTCACCAGCTTCCATTGCGAATAATCCTGAGAGAATTGATCAGGACGATAGGCAGCTGAAAGACCTTCGCCGGATATCCGGTATTTGTAAATCGGATCCTCTATGCAAGAGATGGCCCCGACATGCTCAAGGTAACCGAAATTGAACATCAAGTCCTCTCCGTAAGAGCAACCTTCTTCAAAACGCGAAGCGAACCGCTCTATTATCGAACGCCTGTACAGCTTCTCATGAGGAGCGTAAAGCAAGAACTTCCGCTCAAGATCAAGCATCTTCTCTGTTTCCCTCGGCAGCAATTCGAATCTGCCGGAGGTTGCCGGCGCGACTATCTTTGTTTTCCCGTCACGATATTCATGACGCATCCCAGCCACGACAAGATCCGAGTCGCCAATTGCGGCGACTAGCTTTTCGATAGCATCCGGCATCAAAGCGTCGTCCGCATCCACAAACGCCACATAATCACCGGAAGCTGCGTCCAAAGCCTTGTTTCTTGTTGCGGAAACGCCCCGGTTGGCTTGATGGAAAACCTTGAACCGACTGTCTTCCAATTGGAAACGGTCACAAATGTCCCCGCTTCCGTCCGTGGAGCCATCATCAACCACAACGCACTCCCAATCCCGATAAGATTGCGCCGCGATCGACGCAAGGCATTCCTCGATGCTGGACCGGGCGTTGTAAACGGGTACGACGATTGTCACCATACTATCTTCGAACACGTGCCCCCAACCAATTGAAAGGCATCTCGACAAGGCGAATCAACTTATTGATGCCCAGTGCCTTCCACATGTTTCCCAAAGCCCTGGTCATCCTCTCGGCACAAGTTATACCCATATCTTCCCGGATCTCCCACCAGTAGTGGGAAAACCCATCCTGCCATCTGATCTTCCAAGGTTTTTGCCAGCCCGCGAAATGCACCACCGCGGCATCAACCGCCGCCTCCGGCCTGGATTTGTTGCTCATGCAGTTATACTTTCCGCCACGTAGCACCTTGCGTTTATCGGAATACAGAAGATTCAGTAAATCCTGATCCTGTAAGGGAATCCTGTCCTTATTCTCCTTGCAAAAAGCAAGAAGCTCTTCAAGACCGCACCTGCTCCGCATCATGGGCAGATTCATCAGCATCACTCCAGCATTGAAATAAACACTGCCTTCAGGAAGGCCGAGACGTGTCTCGTCCCCCTTACCTCCAGTGTTCTCACATGCGATAAGATAAAGTCCGTCCAAGTCCTGATTGTAGAAAGGGGTCAGATCTCCCTTGACTATTATGTCCGAATCAAGCCACAAAACCCTCTCCAGGTGTTCAGGCAAGAGGTATGGGGCGGCAAGGCGGAAATAAGTCGCCACACTGATATGTGATATGTTTCTCGGGAGAGCCAAAGATGCCAGAAGATCATCCCCGAGGCTTATAAACGTCACGGTCACCCCAAGTTTGTCTCCAAGCAAGGAAGTGAAAGCATCCTTGTCTTTAGCGGAAAGACCTCCATCCAGAAACCACACCTTTATTTCCTCTTCGACGCGTTTCGCCAAAGAGTAAACCATTGTGGCCGTCTGCCTAAGGTAGCCCCTATCTGAAGATACGAGGATGTCCATCAGAATTCTATAAGCTCATAAGGCTTTCCGCCAATCTCAGCGGCGAACTCCGGAAAACCGCTTTTGTACATCTTCCCGGTACGCAATTGCGTGATACTCGAAGCACCCATGAGCAGGAACATGTCTATAAAAGGCTTAGCGCAGACTTCGATGTCAGAGTTGCCGGTATAGTCACTATGTTCATTCTTGCCGTGGACAACATAAACATATGGTTCACTCGACACGGCCTCAATGAAATTCGAACTGTCAGAAGTCACGAGAAGTTTCCCGGAAGGGAGGCGCCCTTCTGACCGGAGTTTTCTGATTTCAGATATGCAATTATCTATCAACAAGTTCCTTTCGTCAACCGGCAAAACTTCAGAGCCAGTGTCCTCCAAATCACCGAGCAATGTCTGAAAACGGAAAGTCACCGCCGCATAGTCTTCCCCAATCTCAGACCCTTGGCGAAAAAGGCGTTTCCATACTCGTGAATCTGCCGCCTGCCCCTGGAAAAGGTCTCGTCCAACATTGCCAGATGACGCTCATTATTCTCGCGCATCCACATCCCAAGGCCCTCAGTGGCGCTTGGCGCGCCTTGGACATAAAGACTCAACTCTTTAGAATCCAAAGCATTATATGATAATTGCCTGGAAGAAACCCTCCAATCATACTCAGCGGGTACCAGCAATTTCTCAAGCTCGCAAGGATAGAGGTAATATATCTTGAAGGGTATGCCCTTCCCCTTGCAATAGGAGTATAGCGAAAGCATATTCCTGAAACGGTCGGTCAACCCGCCGTGCTTATGCACCCCGTCAACCATAGCGACAAGCTCACGACGGAACTTGGGCAATGGCCAAAGATAGCGGCGAACATACGCATTCAAACCTGCCATATCAAGAGAATCTCTTTTTGATGTCTTTTTTCAACAATGACAACAGCATTTTGACAATGCGTGACCTGTTGACTTTCAAGCCTTTCAAGCCGAAGTCACGGGGCTTGAAACCGAACAGCCCCTTAATCAGGCCGGCCGCCGTATGATGGGAGAAATCATTCACGACATTCCCCCCATGGATGACTTCTATTTGAAGCGGACGATCATAGACATGATCGACTGGCAGGAACAATCCTACGAAAAGATGATTCCAGAACAAGACGCTCTGGAATATCCCTTCATAGGGTTCCGCCAATGTGATATAATGCCCGTTTACCAGAGCGTAAGGGAAAGCGACTCCATCCCCCTCGATATATTTATACGTGTTGACAAGATCTATAACCTTGTGTTCGGGGGCACTCACGAAACGGCGGCGTACCGTCGCGATAAAGTCTTTATGAAGGGAGTCATCGCTATCTAGACGAGTTGTGAGTATCCATTGAGGATTATCCTCCAAACAACTGTCTATCAGCTGTTTCACAATTGGCGGCACTATCCTTCGAAGCGGTTTTTCCCCCTCAGCGTCGCAATCTA
>OMQO01000193.1 GCA_900313275.1 uncultured Bacteroidales bacterium | reverse complement strand
CAGCCCCCTGGCAAAGTGGAAGGAGACCCAAGTTTCTCAAGACTATAAGGTCAACTGGATTCCTTCCATGTACCTTATCGACCCGGAAGGCAAGGTTGTCTTCGGAACCGTGATGATCAGCAAACTCGCCACTGAACTGGAAGCCATCGCAAAGTAGCTGAATATGATACCAAAGATCATTCATTGGTGCTGGCTTAGCGGGGATCCTTATCCCCCTAAAATCCAGGCATGTCTGGACACTTGGAAAAAAGTCCTCCCGGATTACGAGATCATACTCTGGGACACCAACCGTTTCGATGTCAACTCAACTCCTTGGACCAAGCAAGCCTTCGAGGTTAAGAAATATCCTTTCGTCGCTGACTATATCCGCCTCTATGCGATCTATAATTACGGAGGAATCTACCTCGACAGCGATGTGGAGGTGATCAAGTCTTTCGACGAGTTCCTGGATCTTCCATATTTCGCTGGTATCGAAGCACATCCCGGATCCGTGGAGTTGGCGGCTTTCGGTGCTGAGAAGGGTACGGAATGGATCAAACTGATGCTGGATTACTACCAGGACAGGAACTTCATCCTTGAGGATGGGACTATGGATATGGTCCCGATGCCCACTGTCATGGGAGAGCTCATCCGGGCGAATTATTATTGGACCCTTATCAAGAAGCCGGAGGAATTCGATCCGGATCCCTCCAAGATCTGTGTTTTACCGGTGGACTGGTTCTGCGCTCATCCCATTGACGCGGAGTTAGGTTGCAGATACTATGTCACCAAAAACACCCACTGCATACATCATTTCGCTAATTCCTGGACTTCTGACGAATATCCCGGTGGCCCTTTGCACAAGCTATATTTCAAGATATCCGGCAAGAACTGGAAGTTCCGCAAGAAGCGCTTCCGCTTGTACGGTGACGGCAAGCACTGGAAAAACCACCGGCAGTAATCTCTCCGAATAAGCTACTTTAATAGCCCAATGGTCTCAAGGCACATGCGGGCATTGTGGTAGGGACATTTCCAGAATCCGGCCTTAGGGTTGGCCAAATCGGGTGTCTTCCCATCCGCCAAAGTTCCCCAATACCATTCGCCATCAAGCGATTGCTGATGCGTCAAGGGCTGCCGCCGTCTCGCTGCGCTTCGCGCCCTATCCGGGTAAATGCTCGACGGCAGCACCCTTGACGCATCAGCGCTCAACAGATGGGTCCTGATCCAGCTCCAGCAGGAAATGGCCCGTGGAAGTCCCTCAGGATCAGAGTGATACTTCCAAAGCCAAAGATTGCCTACAACGGTCTCAGCCTGAACCCACCATTGGCGTGAGAGGTCGGAACCGCCGTCGGGAAGCGACTCGTACATCATTGAGCCGTCAGGAAGCAATCCCTTATTCCCCGCCGAACCGAGTTTCCGGCAATAGGGCATGACATAGTCGATAAGAGAAGGGTCACCGGTAGCCATCGCACATTCCAGCAACAACCATGAGGTCTCGATGTCGTGACCGTAAGAAACCGCACCAGGAATCACTGTCCAATCCGCCTTGAAATACAAGTTCAAATGCCCTGACTGGGACATGACCTTCTCACACATCAAGTTGATCAGACTGATGAGAGCCACCTTGAGGGAAGGATCCGGCCAGACCTGGTAGAGGTTGGCATAGGCCTCCAGAAGATGGAGGTGGGAGTTCATGGTCTTGTCAGCATTGATGTCATGGGCAGAGAGGGACATGTCCGCCAGCGGAGAGAAATCCCGGGACAAAGCCTCTATGTACCCGCCATTATGGTGGTCGGTGAACTTGGTCTCAAGGACATTGAACAGATTCACAGCGACTTCCAGATCGGCCTTGTCGGATGTGACCTTATAAAGCTCACTGAAGGCATAGATGGCGAAAGCCTGTGAATAGAGTTGTTTCTTGGTGTCAAGAGGAGAGCCCTCGCATGATGCGCTCCAATAAACGCCACCATATTCATCATCAACCAGATAGGAGATGAACCAATCCCGCTCGTGAAGGGCGGCCCGGAGATACTCATCCCTTCCAAGAGCCTTGAACGCCGCGGCAAAAGACCAGATGATTCTGGCACCGAGGATCTCCCCTCTTGGGGCATCTTTGACGACAACCCCGTCCGAGGTCACCTCACCGTAAAACCCGCCAGCGGGATCCTGAAGATTGAGCCAGAAGGGCAGGATATCCCCTTCCAGCTCATTCCTGAGTTCCTTCTGGAGTGAACTTATATCCATGACCTAGATGTTTGGACTATCCCAAACCTTTGTCTCTGAGCAGTTTACCATCACCCCAAGACCACCGCACGCAAGGCGGAAATCTCCCTTCTCAAGACGCCATTTGCCATCAGCGCCGACGAAAGCGAGCTCCTTAGCGGGAAGGTTAAATGTCACTGTCTTAGTCTCTCCCACCTCAAGGGCTATCTTCTCAAATCCCCTGAGCCGCTTGACATCAGGTATGAGGGAAGCCACAAGGTCGGAACTGTAGAGAAGGACAGCCTCTTTCCCGGCACGAGAACCGGTGTTCTTCACGTCAACAGAGACCTTTATGACGTCTCCAGCCTTGAAAGAATCACGATCGACATTCAAGTTAGAATACTCGAAGGAAGTGTAGCTGAGGCCGAAGCCGAAAGGCCACTGTACATCCATGATGGCGTCGTAGTTGTACGAACCCTCCATTGTCTCCCTATGCTCTGAGACCTTGTAGTCGTAGGTGTGGAGTGAATTGATGTGTTTGGAATATGTGAACGGAAGCTTTCCGGAGAAGTTCTCGTCACCGGCAATCAAAGCAGCCAGAGCGTCACCGCCATAATTGGACGGGAGCATCACATCCACGACAGCGTTCACAAGCGGCTCTATGTCGCCGATAATCCTCGGACGGCCCTCGTTAAGGACAAGGATGATAGGCTTGCCCGTGGCTGCAAGAGCCTTAACCAGTTCTTTCTGATTGGCTGAAAGATTGAGATCATCCATATTTCCGGGAGTCTCGCAATAGGAGTTCTCGCCCACGCAGGCGATCACGACATCGCAGGTCCTTGCCGCGGCCACAGCCTCAGCGATACCTGTCACACGCTCTGTCTCCCACTTGCCCCAATCCTGGTCATATTCGATGGCGGGAACATACTTGACATTCGGGAAACGGTTCCGGATGGCCTCAAGGATGGTGTTGTGATCCGAGGCGAAAGAGTCGGCGTCTCCCTGCCAAGTGTAGCTCCAACCTCCGTTAAGGGTCCTCATCGAATTCGCGTTAGGGCCAGTCACAAGGATCTTCTCGGTTCCATTCAGAGGAAGGATGTTACCTTCGTTTTTCAGCAGAACCTCGGACTCCAAGGCAGCGGCATAAGACTCCTTGGCGAACTTCTCGCAGCCGAAATCCTTGTAGTCATATTCCCATGAAGGATTATCGAAGAGGCCAAGACGGACCTTAAGGCGAAGAATGCGGCGGACCGCGTCGTCAATTCTCGCCATTGGGATCTCTCCGGACTCGGCGAGGTCAACTATGACATTGACACATTCAGGATCGTAAGGATCCATGATCATATCTATTCCGGCATTGATTCCCATCGCCACAGCCTCACGCTTGTCGGCGGCCACATGGTCCCTGTTGAAAAGATTGTCGATGTCCGCCCAGTCGGTCACGATCATGCCATCCCAATTGAGATCGTCCTTCACCCAACCAGTAAGAAGGGTCTTGTTGGCGTGAGTGGGGACACCATTTATGGAAGCCGAGTTGATCATCGTGGTCAAAGCACCAGCCTGGAAGCACTCCTTGAAAGGACGGAAGAACTTCTCCCTGAGGTCATTCTCCGCTATATAAGCAGGCGTGCGGTCCTTTCCGGTGGCCGGCACACCATAACCCATGAAGTGCTTGATGCTGACAGCGGCGTGCTCAAGGTCAACGTGATTGGGATCATCTCCTTGGACGGCCATGGTCTCAGTGCGGGCCATCTCAGCCTGGAGATAAGGATCCTCTCCCCAACTCTCCCAATGCCTCGGCCAGCGGGGATCACGTCCAAGGTCCATCACCGGAGAGAACACCCAGGCCACTTGGGCTGCCCTGGTCTCGTAGGCGAGAG
>OMQO01000084.1 GCA_900313275.1 uncultured Bacteroidales bacterium | reverse complement strand
TTTTTTGTATATTTACGAAGATAACCATTCATCCCGCTCCAAGATGAGAACACACTTTTTCCCCGTCCTTCTGGCCGCCCTTTTGTTATTCGCTTGTGGCGATCCTAAGCTGGAACCTGTTGATTATGTGAACCCTTACGCCGGGAATATCAGTCACTTGCTTGTGCCGACATTCCCGACTGTCCAGTTGCCTAACTCGATGCTCAGAGTGTATCCCGAACGTTCGGACTACACCTCCGAGTACCTAAACGGTCTTCCGGTGATTGTCACGAACCATAGGGAACGCTCCGCGTTTAAACTGTCGGTTTTTACGGCTTCTGAGTTAGTCGAAGGGGTTAAGAGACCGGTTATCCCAGTGAGTTACGACAACGAGCATCTGACTCCATATTCATTCGATGTGACTCTTTCGGACGGGGCGGTCCAGGCGAGCTACGCCTTGTCCCATCAGTCGGCCATATACTCATTGAGGGCGAATGAACCGTTGAGGATCATTCTCTCCAGCAGAGGTGGTTCCGTGTCTTGGGACGGGGAGGCTCTGTCCGGATGGCAGACAGTAGAGGACCAGACTAAAGTCTATGTCTATATGGAGCCGGAGGCCAAACCCGCGAGGGTCGAGTCAGCCAATGATGATAAGAACAGTTGGGTCATTTTGGTTTTCAGTGAACCTGAGGTCAGGCTTCGTTATGGGGTCTCTTTTATTGACGAGGCTCAGGCGAAGGCCAATCTTCGCAGGGAAATAACTGATTATGACGTGGATGCGCTTGCGGCCGCTGGAAGGAAGACCTGGAACGAGACCTTGGGAAGGATTGCCGTCAATGGGCCGGAGAAGCGCAAAAAGGTGTTTTATACCTCTTATTACCGGACTTTTGAGAGGCCGATTTGTATGAGTGAGGATGGCCGTTACTGGAGCGCTTTTGATAATGCGGTCCATGAGGACGGAGGAGTTCCGTTCTACACCGATGACTGGATCTGGGACACCTATAGGGCAGCTCATCCGCTGAGGACTTTGATGGATGTGCCCTTGGAGGAGAATATTCTAGCCTCCTATTTGCGGATGGCAGAGCAGATGGGTACCGGATGGATGCCTACTTTCCCCGAAGTCAGCGGCGATTCACGCAGGATGAACAGCAACCATGGTATTCCGACCTTTGCGGACGCTCTGGCTAAGGGACTGAAAATTGATGTGAAGGCCGCCTATGAGGCCGGCCGGAAGGCATTGACAGAGAAGACCTTGGTACCTTGGTCGGGGAACCCTGCCGGAGAATTGGACAAGTTCTACTGGGAATATGGCTATATCCCGGCTCTTCGTGAAGGTGAGACTGAGACGGATCCTAATGTGGGTTGGGAGAACCGTCAACCAGTCGCGGTCAGCCTCGGCACAGCCTACGACAGCTGGGCGCTTTCTAAATTGGCGGAAGCCGCTGGTAATAAGGATGATGCTGATTTTTTTCTGAGGTGGTCCGGCAATTATCGCAAACTTTTCAATCCTGAGACACTGTTCTTCCATCCCAAAGACAAAAACGGTGACTTCATTCCTGACTTGGATTATAATTTCCCTGGTGGAATGGGTGCTCGGGAATATTATGACGAGAACAACGCCTGGGTCTATCGCTGGGATGTCCAGCACGACATTCCCGGTCTTGTCGCCCTTATGGGTGGCCCAGACCGTTTCGTCAGTGAGCTTGACAGGATGTTCGCCACACCGCTGGGACGTTCCAAATTCGCCTTTTTCGCTAAACTTCCCGATCACACGGGTAATGTAGGCCAGTTCTCAATGGCCAATGAGCCATCCTTGCATATTCCTTATCTCTATAATTATGCGGGTGCTCCATGGAAGACTCAGAAGAGGGTTCGTCAGATGCTTGACACCTGGTTCAGGGACGACCTCATGGGCGTCCCGGGAGATGAGGATGGCGGTGGTATGACATCTTTTGTGGTGTTCTCCTCTTTAGGATTATATCCAGTCACGCCAGGCGATCCGGTCTATACTATCGGGAGTCCAGTATTCGAGGATTCGGAAATGCGACTTTCCAATGGGAAGGTGTTCAAAATCAAGGCGAAAGGTGTCTCTGACGAGAATAAGTACATCCAAAGCGCCACTCTTGACGGGAGGCCTTTGGAGGGTCCTTGGATCACTCATGAGGCAATCATGGCAGGCGGTACCTTGACACTGGAGATGGGACCTCTTCCTAATAGGGAGTGGGGAGCCGTGTCACCGTCTGATCAAAAGGAGTGGGAAGCCGCCGGTTGGACATGGAACAGCATCGGTGACGGTGCCGAGACGGCATACGCGCAATTCCCTTTCCATGGAACTACCCAGAGCATCAGTATGGCAAGATACCCGGCTGCCAAGTTGAGCACATCCTTAGTCCACGCTCCCGGAGATCTGGCCAGTACAACAGACTCTCTTGCCATGCGTGAGGGAGCGCGTATCGGCTTGAACGGCAGTTTCTTCAACATGAGAAGGCTCATTCCCCACACTTTTTTCTCAATTAACGGTGAGGTTGTGGGGCAGACCCCGTCGTCAGGAACAGGTCGTTCCAATGGGATTCTTGCCATCAAGGATATGGAAGGTCATAAGTTGGAAATACTTCAGTATGATTCCACTAAGGTTGAATCCTATAGGACTGGTTATCACTCCGCGCTGGCCGCGGGACCGATCTTGATGCTTGACGGGAAGGCTCCGGTCGTTGATATGAAGTCCTCTTTCGATTTTATTCGTCATCCGAGGACCTTCATAGGTTGGGATGATAAAGGCATGGTTTATATGGTTGTCGTGGACGGAAGGTTCCCGGGCCAGGCTGATGGAATGAACATTCCGGAGCTGTCCACCGTCGCGAGGCTTCTCGGTCTCAAGGACGCGCTTAACCTTGACGGAGGTGGATCTTCCACCCTTTGGACGGACAAAACAGGAATAATCAATTACCCTTACGATAACCGGAAGTTTGATCACGCCGGTGCCCGTAGGGTTCCTAATATCGTGATAGTTAAGTAATTGTTATGACCAAGAGATTATCTGTTCTGAGCATCATGCTCTTTGTGGGAGGAATCCTTTCCGCCCAGAACACCACGGTTGTGAAGGCTGGGGCTGAAAAGATAGAGTACAACCCCAAATTGTTTGGTTATTTTATAGAACATTTTGATAATCAGATATATGGAGGAATATTCGATCCTGGAAACCCTCTTTCTGATGAGGATGGTTTCAGGACTGATGTGATTGAGGCCATGAAGGAGTTGAAGGTTCCGATAGTCCGTTGGCCTGGCGGCTGTTTCGCTTCCACGTATCACTGGTACAAAGCTGTTGGTCCTGAGCGTATTCCGGTATTCGATAAAACCTGGGGAGTGGAGGATCCGAACACTTTCGGAACCGATGAGTTCGTGCGTTGGTGCAAGAAGATCGGTTGCGAACCTTATATTGTCGCCAATGCCGGAATCGGCACGAGGGAAGAGATGAGTGACTGGGTTGAATATTGCAACCTTTCTATCGGCGAGTTTGGCCGGAAGAGGATAGCGAATGGTTTTCCGGAGCCTTACAATGTGAAATATTGGTGCATTGGCAACGAGACCCTGGCTCCGTGGGAGATGGGTACAAAGACGCCTCAGGAGTGGGGACCTCTTGTCCGTGAGACGGCTAAGATGATGCTGGTGGTGGATAAGGACCTTAAGCTTGGTGCGGCTTGCCTGAATGTGCGGGAGCCGGTTCAGATCCTTCTTCAAAATGCTGGGCAATTCCTTGATTATGTGGCATTTCACAGTGGTTGGGACGGAACCGGGGCCTCGTTCAAGGACATCATGATGATGACTGGTCTTCCGGAAGGGGACATAAAGCGGATGATGGGACATCTCGAGGCCTCCGGCTATGCGGGAAAGATGAAACTGGCGATCGATGAGTGGCAGCTTCGCGGATGGATTCATCCTGGAATAGGAAATCCGAGGCAGGGATTTGACTTCGAGGCAAGGCGTCTGAATGACGTGGCTTCAACATATTCCGTAGGAGACGCTCTCTACGCCTCTTGCTTCCTGAACGCCTGCCTGCGACATAGTGATGTGGTGGATTTCGCATGCTTCTCGACGATTGTGAACACACGAGGAGCTATTTTCGTTTATCCTGAGGGAATTGTCAAGCGTTGCATCTATTATGCCTTGAAGATGTATTCCAACCTGCTACTTCCGTACGTGGTGCCGACGGAGGAGAAGGTGGTGGATTTAGTCCATGGCGAAAGGTCCATCGGGGTGCTGGATGTCATCCTGACTTCCGACAAGGAAGGCAAGCGCTTCGTTTATGCTGTCGCCAACAAGGATCCCGACAATGACCAGCCCCTGACTTTTGATTTTCAAGGACTTGGCATTAAGGCACCAAAGAAGGTGCAGGCCACCGTCCTGTCCGGAAAGTCACCCGATGATTACAATGATATCGGTGTCGAGAAAGTGAAGCCCGAAAGCAGGATTCTTCAAATAAAGAACGGAACGGTAACCATTCCGGCCCATTCCGTCACTTTCATTTCGATAGACTGATTATTCAATCGTCCATTCGGCGCCGTCCTTCGTGTCTTTGACAGTGATTCCCAGAGCTTTGAGGTGGTCGCGGATAGCGTCGCTCAAGGCCCAGTCTTTGGCTGCCTTGGCTTTCGCCCTCTCCTCGAGAACCATATCCATAAGGCCGGAGACAATCTCCTGGCTCTTTCCACCTTCTCCCGCGCTCTCATCTTTGAGTCCAAGAACACCGAAGACGATGTCATCGAAGATCTGTACAAGGGTCTTGATGTCACCTTCGGTGAGACTATTGGTCCCTGAGCTTGTCGAAGGGCCTGCCTTGGCTGTATTGATGATCCTAACAGCCTCAAAGATATGCGACAGGGCGACCGGAGTGTTGAGGTCATCGCAAAGGGCGTCGTAAACACCTTCGAAGATGGCTTTAATCTCCGGTGAGTCAGCGGGGCAGGTGTCAGGGGCGATGGCGGAAGAAAGTTCGCCGTAGGGGAGTGGTTCGACAAGCTCACCAACCGGTCCCTTTGGTTCTATCTCCGGTTCCTGAGCCTGTCGAAGGGGTCGAAGGGCCACCAGATCCTTGTAGGCTTGAAGAACCCTCTTCAGAGCCTTCTCGGAGGCTTGAAGAGCCTCATTGCTAAAGTCAAGAGTGCCGCGATAGTGCGCCTGAAGAATGAAGAAGCGCACCGTCATAGGGGAATAAGCCTGCTCCAGTTTCGGATGGTTCCCGGCAAACAGCTCAGGCAGGGTGATAAAGTTCCCGAGCGACTTGCCCATCTTCTGGCCGTTAATGGTTATCATGTTGTTATGCACCCAGTAACGGACACCTCTGGTGCCTCTCCAAGCCACATTTTGAGCGATCTCGCACTCGTGGTGGGGGAACATGAGATCCATTCCTCCACCATGGATGTCGAACTCCTCGCCGAGGTATTTCTCTCCCATAACGGAGCATTCGAGGTGCCATCCCGGGAAGCCTTCGCCCCAAGGACTGGGCCAGTGCATGATGTGTTCGGGCTCCGCCTTTTTCCAAAGCGCGAAATCGAACGGGGCTTTCTTGTCGCTCTGTCCGTCAAGGGAGCGAGTTCCTTCCAAAGTGTCGTTCAAATTCCGGCCGGAGAGCACCCCATAATGATGCTTCTCATTGTACTTCTCGACGTCGAAATAAACGGAACCATTTGATATATAGGCATATCCTGCCTCAAGAATCTTCTTGATAGTCTCTATCTGCTCAATGATATGTCCCGATGCTCTCGGCTCGATTGAAGGGGGTGCGACATTCAGAAGACGCATAGCCTCATGGTAGCGGAAAGTATAGTTCTGCACCACCTCCATAGGCTCCAGTTGCTCCAGCCTGGCCTTCTTGCCGATCTTATCCTCGCCCTCATCGGCATCGTGCTCAAGGTGGCCCACATCGGTGATGTTACGGACATAGCGCACTTTGTAGCCAAGATGCCTTAGCAACTTGAACAGCACATCGTAGGTAACACCCGGGCGGGCGTGGCCAAGGTGGGCATCGCCATAAACGGTGGGCCCGCAGACGTACATTCCCACGTGCCCTTCGTGGACAGGCTTGAAAAGCTCCTTGGTCTTCGTCAGGGTGTTTGTCAGATATAGATTTCTCATTTTCAAATGGTTCTGTTTCCAATCCAAATAGTTACTCAGCTTCGGAGAAGTCCTCCTTACCTACGCCGCAGAGGGGGCATACCCAATCCTCGGGGAGATCCTCGAAAGCTGTTCCGGGCGCTATTCCGTTGTCAGGATCGCCGACGGCGGGATCATACTCGTAACCGCAGATGTCGCAAGTGTATTTTTTCATATCAATGCGTTTTTAATTGTTTCTCCAAATATAAGAATTATTCGTTACAGGCTTGTATTTCGGAACCAGTGATTTCATCACAGTCCAGGAAATAAGATATGCGAGTCCGCAATAGCAGAAGATTATGAAATAGCCTGCAGGCTTTCCTTCGAATCCCAAGAAGCGGAAAGACTCTCCGGCCTTCTCCGCGAACGTGAACAGGTTGCCGGCTATCTTCTGCAAGGCCATAGTGGAAATGCCTCCGGCCAGGGAACTCAGACCGGTCATCGTCGCTATTGTGCTTTTTGGGAACAGGTCGCTTATCACGCTGTATTGGTTGGCGGCCCACGCTGAATGTCCGGCGGCGGCAAGTCCTATCAGTACCGCTGGCCACCAGGGGGTGTTGAACCATGCTCCCATCGGCTGCGCGAGCAGGGAAAACAACGGGAATAGGGCGAAGATGAACATTGACTTCATCCTTGCGTCGTACGGGTGCATGCCCTTCTTCTCCACGAAATATTTCGGGACATAACCCCCGAATATTGAAAGTACGGAACAGATGGCATACAAAGTGATTAGCAGCAACTTACCTGTCGTTGAACTGGCCTTTGCACCGAACTGGGTGTCGAAATATGACGGGGCCCAGAACAAGAAAAACCACCAGACGCAGTCTGAGATGAATTTGCCGAGAATCACGCACCAGGCCTGGCGGTATTTGAGACAATCACGCAAGGGGATGCTTTTCTCTTCCGCCGCGGCTGCTTTTTCCCGTTCATCTTCAGCATCATCTTGGTGGATGTATTCAAGTTCCTTCCCATTGACTCGTTTGCTATCTTCCGGTTTGTCGTAAAGAAATATCCAGAAAAACACCCAGATGAAACCGATGGCGCCGATGATAATGAAAGCCATCTCCCAGCCATAGTGCTTGGCGAGAGCAGGAATGCATAGGGGGGCGGTAAGCGCTCCAACCGAAGCTCCGGCGTTGAATATGGTAGTGGCGAAAGCCCGGTCTTTCTTCGGGAAATACTCTGCCGTGACCTTTATGGCAGAAGGGAAGTTTCCGGCTTCTCCAAGTGCCAAAACTCCTCTGCAGAACATGAATAGATACACGGAAGTAGTTGACACAGCGAGAGCTATGTTGCTTCCTGCCTGAACTGTCTTAAGTGCCGAGGCGGAATCCAGACCTGTGATGGAAGCGGTCATCCATCCTGTGGCCGCGTGGAGGCAGGCTCCAGTTGACCATATCAGAATCGAGATCAGATAGCCGCGTTTGACACCTATCCAGTCGATGAATTTTCCGGCGAATAGGCAACAAACGGCGTAGAAAATGGAAAAGAAACCTGTTACTGTACCATACTCGGCATCTGTCCAATGGAACTCGGGCTTTATGAATTCCTCGTAGGTTAAAGACAGGACCTGTCGGTCGAGGTAGTTGACGGTGGTGGCGAAGAAAAGCAACGCGCACATCCACCATCGGAACGAGGTCATCGAGGATGAGTAATCAATTTTTCTCATTGTAGTCCGAGAGGGCTTGATAGAAAGCTTTTATGTTCTCGAAAGGAGTCCGTGGAGGCACATCGCAACCAGTTGAGAGTATGAAGTTTCCGTAGCTGGAGGTCTTGTCCAAGAGTTCACTGACGGAAGCATAGACTTGTTCGGGAGACGCTTGCCGCATGATACCCACGGGATCGATATTTCCCATCACCGGAAGGTCGGCCGGGCAGGTCTCCAATGCCTTGACCATGTCCGCTTTATTACCGAAATGAAGGGCTGAAGCCCCTGACTGGAGCATCGCTTCCGTGCAATGTCCGGTGTTGCCGCAATTGTGAAGCACGATTGAGAACCGTTTATCCTGAACCGAATTGACAATCTTGCGGACATAAATGGCGGAATATTGGAGACAATCGTCGTTGGAAACAAGCCCAGCTGCGGGTTCGGCAAGAATCACTCCGTTGATCCCAGTCTCTTTCATGGCCTTCAGATATTCCGTGATAAAGGTGGTACACTTGTCCAGAAGCATTGTCACGGTCTCCGGCTCGATGTACATGGCCATCATCAACTCGGACAGGTCGAAGAGTCTTCCGGCGAGGGAAAAAGGGCCTATACAACCGCCGAATATCTTCTTGTCCTTGATGTGCGAGGCTACTAAGCTATTAGCTTTCAGGTATTCCCGGATCCTGCCTTTGTCGAGGGAAGGGATTTCGAGAGCGGCGACCTCGTCAGCGTTGGAAACCAGCCTTCCTATGACGTTAGGGATTTCATTCTCTGAAAACTTTATTTCCGCGCCGAAGGCTTCAGCTTCAACCGTCAGGTCCATAATGGCTGTCACAGCATCGGCGGGGAACTTGTCGTTCAACGCGAGGATGGCGTCCGCATGCGCTTGTCCGTCCGTCACAGCTTTCAAGACAGTGCTCCCACATAGTTCAATCCCCGGGTGGGTCATGATGGGAATGACTAGGCGTTTCTTCTTTTGAAGCATCTAAAT
>OMQO01000274.1 GCA_900313275.1 uncultured Bacteroidales bacterium | reverse complement strand
TCGTCTTTTGCAGGTCCGTTCCTTTCTTGTCGTTCAGAATCACCCGGAGCGCGTATTTGTCGAAGGTCGGATTCTTGATATCCACCTCAAAGAGATCCCCGGTGGTGATTTCGTTGTATTTGAAGGAAGTGTCGGCGGGCTTGATCGTCACGCGGGCGATGTCGCTGGTGCGCTCTTCGACCACGGCGTCATAGCACGTGACAAATCCCGGATCGAGGATCTCACCACAGGAGGCGGTGGACAGCATGGACAGGCACATCAGCATGATTCCGCCCAGCTTGTACTTGGCCCGGATTGCCTTCGCGTTCTTCCCGCGCGTAAAAAACACCCACGCGGAAGCGGCCAGAAAGGCGATTCCAACGAAGACGTATAAGAGGAAATACTTGGTTTTCATACGGCTCTTTCATTGATGTCCATTCCTTAAACCACCAAACGGCCGAATCTTGCATCCCGGTCGCAAAGATAAAGAAACAAAAGAGGCAACCCGGTTGCGATGGTTTCTGGGTACCTTTGCCTTGCGACTAAGGATTCTTACCCTCCGAATACGCATCGCGTTTTATAACCATACGTCGCTTAGCTGCTCAAACACGGCAGGAATGATTGCCCAGCCTTTATTGTCCATCCCGATTCTAACCATGATCAAGTTCTTATGGGGATTGACGTAGAGCACCTGTGCGCAGATGCCTACCGCGTAATAACCAGGATACTGACCCGTAGGCTGGCTTTCAAATCTCACGTCATACCAGCTGTAATGATAGCGCGACGTGGGATCATAATCGGTGGTCAGGTGAATCCAGTCCTCGCTTACGATGCGCTTGCCATCCCACAGGCCGTTGTTCAGATAGAGTCGGCCAATCTTGGCCAGATCCTTCAAGGTGCATGTGATGCCGCCGAAGGCATGGGCCACATCGTGCCTGCGACTGTCGATGTTGACCAGCGCCACGGACTCCATCTGCAGCGGCTTCCAGACTTTCTCGCTCAGGTAATCGGCATAGCGCCTGCCTGTGGCTCGCTCAATGACCACACCTAGAATAGCGGTGGTCATGCTTTCATAGTGGAATTTCGAGCCCGGCTCAATGCGGAACTTCAAACCACGGATCTGCTTCATCAGATTGTGCCCGTAATTCAGTCTTGCGATGGCGTTCACAGCCTTCAATGCTTTGATGTTGAACTCATACTCGTCATCGAAGTCCAGTCCGCTGCGCATGTTCAGTAAATGGCGGATGGTGAGCTTCTCCCATCCGGGGTCTTTCCCCTTCAGCTCCGGCAGATACTTGATGACGAGATCATCAAGGCTTTGGATATAGCCTTCATCCATCGCGATTCCGCAAAGAAGCGACGTGATGGATTTGGAAACCGAGAAAATGGTGGCCAGCCGGTCAGCTGAAAAGTCTCCCCAGTATTTCTCATAAACGATCTTGTCGTCCTGGATGATCATCACCCCCTGCGTTTGGCTTTTGCCGTCCAATGCCTCCGTAAAAGTCATGTTGACGCAGTGCGGCGGCTGATTATAAAAATGCAGGGTATCAATCCAATCCGCCCTCGATTCGGCTGCCTGAAACCTGAAGACCTGCTTGCCGTTGGCAATTGTGTCATGTACGTGATGCTCAAAACTGAAGATATCCGGACCCTCCAAACCATCGGCGCGATATCCCCTGATGATCGAACAGGATGACAGGACCATCCCACATGCGACGAGGAAACCGGTCCTGATTATGCGAGTAACGGACATGAGGGAAAGGGTCACTTGATTTTCAGGAATTCCTTTTCCAGATAATCCTGATCGATGCCTTCCGTTGTCTTCACAAGGATGCCCTGTTCGTCTATATGGTGGCAGGTCGGGGTCGTTTGGTCGTTGTAGAATACGTTCAGCGTGCCCAGGTCTTTTTTGAACTCGCTCACTACGTGGAAATCCTGCAGGCCAAACTCCTCGATGGACGCCTTGAGATCTTCCGGTGTCGCGCAATTCACGACAACCAGCGGGAGGCAGTTCGGCGCCGACTCGGAAAGATGGCGGAGATATTTCCCGAAAAGGGAGTTGTCCATCCCATGCGTCATGCACCAGAGACCGTCATGGACGAGAAAGACTTTCTTCCCCTGGAGGAGTCCCCAGTCGAAACTGTTTCCATCGACATCATAGCACGGGAAAGGCTGGAAACGGTCTCCTTCGACAAATTGAGGGTTCTCGATATAAAGGCGCAGCGCTTTTCCGGTCTCGGACTCCTGGATCTCGGTGGACGCTTTGCTCAAAAGGACGGCAAGGCTGTCTTTCGCAATCAACTTGCGCTGCATGAAATAAGGGAACGCGTCTTCGAAAACCAGCGAATATTTATCCAGCAAGGCCTGCCGCTCCGCCTGATTACTGTCCATCTTGGCCTGAAGGGCAGGCATGAACGACTCTCCGATCTTCCGCTCCTCTGCCGCTAAGGCAAGAAGGGAATCCTTGATTTCGGGATGGGCTTCAGCTTCCTTCTCAAGCTGCATGGCCTTTCTGAAATGCGGCGGAATCGCTTCGTTCCATTCATTGACGACGGCAGAAAAAGCGCTGGACAACGAGTCCATCCGGGCCCTGTAAGCCGCATTGCTGGTAATCTCCTGTGCCGGCAGCGAAGAAGCGAAAAACGCTCCGGCCAACACCAGGACA
>OMQO01000124.1 GCA_900313275.1 uncultured Bacteroidales bacterium | reverse complement strand
TTGTTTATTATTGCAAACTCCCGGAGGACATCCAGGATCGGCTTGTGATTGTGACGGACCCCATGTTGGCTACTGGCGGAAGCGCTTGTGACGCGATCGCGATGCTGAAGGAGAGGGGCTGCACGAATATCCGGTTGATGTGCCTCGTGAGCGTGCCGGAGGGCATCAAGAAGGTTCAGAGCGAGCATCCCGATGTGGACATCTACACCGCCGCTGTGGACGATTGCCTAAACGACAACGCCTACATTGTCCCTGGCCTCGGTGATGCCGGTGACCGCATCTTCGGCACCAAGTAGTTTTCCTTCTAGACAAGCGGCGAGGAGCCAGCCCCTGGAGGACCTGTCCACCCCCGGACAGGGGCAGGGGGAGGGGCCCGACGACAGCGAGTCTGAGCATAGCGAGGACGAAGATGGCGTTGGGAGGGGCCGGAGTGAGCGAAGCGAACGGAGTTCCGACAGGGGCTGGACTCCTCGACGCTCGATTTCCGGGAGCGACCACCGGACAATAAAATGACAAATGTTATTAGGTTGATTATAAATATGTTAAGCATAATGAAGAGGTTTTTTGTCGCAATTATAGCATTGGGAATCACAGCTGTTTCATGGGGACAGGCGCTGGATTCGAGATTGGGGCATGGCGGAGAGTTTGTCTGGAAAATGGCGAAGGTTTCCGAGACTAAGGCCACAGCGGCGGAGTTGTCAGCGGCCGGCTTCGACGACTCGACATGGATGGAAGCCATTGTGCCAGGAACCGTCCTGACTTCCTTGGTCAAGAACGGAGTGTACCCCGAGCCATATTACGGAACCAACAACAAGATCTCCGAGAAGATAATCCCCGACATTATCGACACGGGACGGGACTTCTGGACCTACTGGTTCAGGACCAAGTTTGACACTCCGGAACTAGCTGAAGGAGAGCGTCTTTGGCTGCATCCCGAAGGAATCAACTACCGGGCTGAATGGTGGCTGAACGGCCATCTTGTCAGCGTCATGGCAGGCATGTTCAACGACGACCTGATCGACATCACAGACTTCATCGCCAAAGACGGACACAACGCGCTGGCCGTTCTGGTAAAGCCCGTGGATATTCCCGGAACCACGATGCCGAAGCCGTGGGGAGCGCCAGGAGAGAACCGCAATGGAGGCGACGGAGACATAGGCTGGAACACCACCCAGCTGATGACAGTAGGTTGGGACTTTTCCTACGACGACGGCATCCGTGACCGCAACACCGGCATCTGGAAGTCTGTCAGCTTATTCAAGACCGGCCCAGTCAGGCTGGACTCCCCTTTCATCAAAAGCACATTCCACGGCACTGACCTGTCTTCAGCGGCACAGACAATCAGTGTGGGCCTCGTCAATCCAGCGAGCGGATTCCAGAATAACGCGAAGGTAGCCTGCCAGGTTGAAGGAGAGATCGAAGGGACTGGAATACGCTTTTCAAAAGAAGTTTCCCTGAACCGTGGCGAAGAACCGACCGTGACATTCACTCCTGAGGAATATCCCCAGTTAATCATCAAGAACCCAAGACTCTGGTGGCCAAAAAACAAGGGAGCGCAAGAGCTTTACAAACTCCGCCTGACGGTCAAGGTTGACGGCAAGGTCTCCGACACCAAGGAGGTCACCTTCGGAATCAGGGACATCAGAGTCACAACCGACACTCCTGACGGATCCAAAGTGTTCATAGTCAACGGCAAACGCATGTTCATCCGAGGCAGCAACTGGATTCCCGAGGCGATGCTGCGAACCGATGATGACAGGATGCGGACTGAGTTGGCCTACACCGACCAGTCAGGAATCAATTTCCTCCGACTGTGGGGCGGCGGAATAGCTGAGAGCGACCTCTTCTACCAGCTTTGCGACGAGTACGGGATCATGGTCTGGCAGGAATTCTGGATGACCGGAGACACTCGCCACCCGCACGACAAGTCAATCTATTTCAACAATGTAGCCTCAACTGTCAAGAGGATCCGCAACCACCCTTCAATCATTTTCTATGTAGCCTCCAACGAGAGCACAGAGGTGAGCGGGACCCCTGAGCTGCTGGACTATCTCGACGGCACAAGACCCTACCAGATGCAGTCCGAATGCGACGGAATCCATGATGGGAGCCCCTACAAGCAGGTCAATCCGATGCGGCACTACACCAACACCGCCTCCGACCGCGGAAGCCGGGTGGACGGATTCAATCCGGAATATGGAGCCCCAACCCTTCCGGTTATTGAGAGCCTTAGGAATATGATGCCTTCAGATAAGTTGTGGCCGATTGACAAAGCGACTTGGAACTATTTGGATGGCAATGGGTTCCACCTTATGACCACCCTTTATGACGACATGGTCCGCTGCTATGGTGAACCTTCAGGGATAGAAGATTATGCCAGAAAAGGACAACTTGTCGGAGCGATGAACGCAAAAAGCATCTGGGAAGTTTGGAACTATAACCGACTTGATGACGGGGACCGCTTCTGCTCAGGACTACTCTTCTGGTACCACAACTGCCCCAATGTCCAGGTCTGCGCCAGGATGTGGGACTATTACCTGGAACCGACCGCATCGCTCTATCACACAATGCATTCCTTAGAGCCTCTGCATGTCCAGTTCGATTACCTCAAGAACACTGTCAGCATCATTAACGACTGCCCGGAGCCTGTTCCCGCGCTCAAGCTGAAAGCGAGACTGTACGACCTCTCAAGCAAACTTGTCAAGACTTGGGAAGTTCCCGTGGACGCTCCCGCGGAGAAGGCTTTGGACGATGTGCTGACTCTCGACTTCCCAGAGAGCATCTCCCAAGTCCACTTCATCTGCCTCACACTCACCGACAAAGCCGGGAGGCAGGTACTGTCCGAGAACTTCTACTGGCGTTCAAAAGATGCCTATGAAGGTCCTCAAACCGTGACAGGCCCTTGCACTTCAGGATTTGAGGATCTTGCCGGAATGCCGGCGGCGAATGTCAAGTTGACCCGGCGAGACCTTCCAAGCGGGATTATCGAAGTGACTCTCAAGAACACTTCAAGCAAAATAGCTTTCTTCAACAGGCTGCAGCTCAGGGACTCAACCGGTGAGCCCGTTCATGGGACACTCTATTCGGACAACTTCGTAACCCTTCTTCCGAAGTCCTCCAAGACCATAACAATCAAACCGGCCGCTGGTCAAACCGGAGGCCTCAAAGTCTTCTTCGAAGGCTGGAACTCAGGGCAGCGAACCCTCTAGAAACTGATCCGGAAAGCGACTACAGAATCGAAGGGCATCTCTTGGGGACATGTGATCTCAAGCGCATCCCCATCACGACGCCACTCGAGTTTACCATTGTGCCCGAGGAGGCTGACATCCTTAATCTCATCCAACAGTTTGGCAGCCGTTCCAAGTGACTTGATAGCAATGGATTGGCCACCCTTTGGAGCCGCCATGCAGAACGCGTAGACATCCCCGTTTTTGCCAAGGGTGAAGCGGATATCCTCAGGGGAGAACTTGAACTCGGCCTGTTTCTTCCCCAGACCCCCTCCAGGGAGTTTGACCAGTTTTCCATCCTCGCCCAAATTCCCTTCCGCGGGAACTTTCCAGGCGGAACTGCCGTAGATTCCTTCCCCACAAACACTCATCCATTCCCCGACTTCCTCCAGCATCCGCACACAAGCTTCATCGAGAGATCCGTCAGGCTTGATGGGAATATTCAAGGCGGCATTGCCGTCTCGGCATACTGTCTCCACAACGAAACGTAGAACCGAGGGCGCGTCGTAGACGAACCCGGGAGCATAATACCAATCCCCTACCGGTGTCTCCCTGATCCATGGCTGTTCGGTCTTGATCTGGTCTGGGTAGTCGAATTCCTCAGTGGTGACGGTCCCGTTCGTCGGGCGACGGAACTTGACCACACTGAATGTGTTAACCTCCCCTCGGTCACGCAGAGTCCGGTTGTAAAAGTCCGCCATCACCAAAGGCATAGCGTTACACTTGAATCCGGCGCCGGTCCCGTCTCCCCAGAAAGGTCCCTGAGTGATACCGTCAGTGTAGATGAAGTCAGGATCGTAACGATGCGTGACATCCATGATACGGAGAGCCCACTGCGTCGCATACCAGCGAGCGTAGTCAAGATGGCGATAGAATATTCCCGCATCCGGAACGACATTCGGGGGGCCTACGGATACATATTCACGAAGGTCAATACCATAAAGCCTCCGTGGATCATAGCCCTCCCACCATTTGCCTTTACCATCCTCAAGAGTAAGGTGGCCGTCATAAGGGACGCCAGCCTTGTCTCCCTTAGTGTCGCACCCGAAGGCCGTCTGCCACCACCACCAAGTGTACTCATGGTGGAAGGTGACACCATAGCGCATCCCTTCCTTGTGACAGGCATCAACCCATTCACGCAGCAGGTCACGGTGAGGTCCGATGTTGACGGAGTTCCATGGCTGGTACTTCGAATCCCATAGGTCGAAATTGTCGTGATGGACACCCTGGATCATCAGGAAGCGAGCTCCAGCCTTTTTATAAAGGCTTGTAAGCCACTTCGGATCCAGTTTCTCAGGATTCCAAGTGTGCAGGACATCTTTGTACCCAACCTCGGACGGGTGGCCATAACGCTTCAGATGATTCGGATATGCCCGTGTGTTATTCTCATCATACAAACCGCGGGCGTACCAGTCTCCACTCTCACCAGCAGCCTGTGGCCCGAAATGGACCCAAAAACCGAATTTGGCCTCACGAAGCCACCCGGGTGTTCCTGGATAATTCTCCTCGATGCTCTCCCAAGAAGGCTGGAAGGGACCGGGAGTGACAGGCAGATCGAGTCGCTCATCAGGATAATCGTCCACACTGGCCATCTGGACGCTGCCAATGGGAGCGGGCTGAGGGACCTCAGGCATCGGAGGAAGAGGTGGCAAGTCATCCGAAGTCTTCACTGTTTCACAAGCGGCAAGCAGGCATATCACCGCCGCTAATGCTAAATCACTTATTCTCATATTCTTTAAGAGCGGAAAAAGCTTTGGGAGAGAGGATTATGATAGCCACGACATTGACCCAAGCCATCAGTCCCACTCCAATGTCGCCAAGAGTCCAAACCGTGTTGGCCTCTTTGATAGCGCCGAACACCACTGAACCGAGGATGATCACTTGCAGCACTCTGATAAGAACCTTCTCGACCTTCGGAGAGAAATCCTTCTTAAGGTTACAAAGGTACATGACGCTTGACTCGGAATAGAAGTAGTACGCCATCACTGTCGTGAACACGAAGAAGGCAAGGGCGACGCTGACGAATATACTGCCGAAGCCGCCGATGACCGAATCAACCGCCGCTTGGGTGTAGCCAACATAATTGGCTCCAAGGCCGGGATTGTTGGCCACCAACATCTCGCCTGTCTTGGAGTCGAGTATGTTGAACGTACCCGCGGACAGGATCATAAGAGCCGTGGCCGTACAAACCAGAAGGGTGTCCACATAGACCGAGAAAGCCTGGACAAGTCCCTGTTCGGCAGGATGCCTCACATCCGCAGAAGCAGAGGGGATCGCTCCGGTGCCCTGTCCCGCCTCATTGGAGAACAATCCCCTCTTCACGCCCATCATGATAGTGGAACCGAGGATTCCGCCGCATAACGGATTGATTCCAAACGCGTTCTTGACGATAAGGGATAAAAGCCCGGGAATCGCCTTCCAATTCAGAGCAAGAATCAAAATGGAGATCAAGACATAGACAACAGCCATGAAAGGGGTTATGAGAGAGGCTGCCTTGGCGATTCGCTTAACGCCTCCAACGATCACAAGACCCAATATGAAAGCCAGGACCAAACCCGAGACCAAAGGATTGACTCCAAAAGAGTTAAGAGCGGCTGCTGAAAGTCCGTTCGACTGCACCGTCGGCAAGAGCAGGCCAGTGGCGAGAATAGTCACGACAGCGAAAAGGATAGCCATCCATCGGGCTTTGAGGCCTTTCTCGATGTAGGTGGCCGGCCCTCCCCTGTAGCCTGTAGGATGCGAGAACTTGAATATCTGCGCCAATGTGGATTCCACATATGCTGTGGACGCCCCGAAGAAAGCTATTATCCACATCCAAAATATAGCTCCTGGCCCGCCGAGGGCAATGGCCGTGGCGACACCGACTATATTCCCGGTCCCGACCCTTCCTGATAAAGCGATGCAGAAAGCCTCAAAGGACGAGACTCCTTTCTTCTCTTCTTCCTTATCCCTTTTCCGGAAAAGAAGCCTGGCCATAAGGCCGATTCGCCTCAATTGAACAAAACGGGTGCGGGTGGAGAAATACAAACCAGCCCCGACCAGAAGTATAACCAATGCGGGACTCCAGATGACATTGTTGACGGCGGATACAATCTTCTCGAACATGCTCAAATATAACAAATTATATCCTCAGAGCACCGCCCACGAGAGGGGCCACTATGAACACCCAGAGATTCTTGAGAGCGTCTCCGCCAGCGAAGAGGGCAGGTCCGATCGAACGGGCAGGGTTGACTGATGTTCCGGTCAGGTTGATGCACACGAGGTGGATCAGCACGAGGCTGAGACCAATGGCGAGGCCTGCGAAATTGCCCGCTCCCACCTTGCTGTCAGTTGTTCCGAGAACAACAAGGACAAAGAGGAATGTGGCGACGACCTCAACAAGGAACGCTCCTCCGACACCGCCGGCTCCGGCGACTCCATTTGCTCCAAGTCCCGCGGGATTGGCACCGGCGAATGCCGCGCCAGGCTGCTGCATGACCTTGGCGAACAGAAGAAGGAGAGCGCCAGCGATGACGGCTCCAATTACCTGGCCACACCAGTAGCCACAGGCGTCCTTCCAAGTCATACGTCCGGAAAGGGCGACACCAAGGGTGATGGCAGGGTTGATGTGGCAACCGGAGATTCCGCCGATGGTGTAGGCCATGGCGATAACCGAGAGGCCGAAAGCCGCCGCTGTGGCGAATAGACCGGCAGGAGTGCCGCAACCGACGAACATCGCCGTGGCGCAGCCCAAGAATGTCAGAACAAAGGTTCCGATGCATTCAGCTATGTACTTTCTCATAATGTTGTGTTATTAAAAGTATAAAATGGTGTTGTTTTTACTTTAACAACGCCAATTTACGAATTATTCCGGTTAAATCCATCATTTTTTATAAATTTACAATCGGAACAAACAACAAAAGCGAATATGAACACACATGTCGTCATAATGGCCGGAGGGGTCGGAAGCCGTTTGTGGCCTGTCAGCGTACCTGAGAAGCCAAAGCAGTTCATCGACCTTCTAGGCATAGGAAAAACACTGATCCAGATGACTGTGGACAGGTTTCGTCCTGTCTGCGACATCGACCATTTCTGGGTTGTCACCTCAGAGAGCTATGTGGACATTGTCAAAGAACAACTTCCATGTATTCCCGCCGAACATATACTCGCGGAACCTGTGCCCCGCAACACGGCACCATGTATAGCCTACGCCTGTTGGAAGATAAAAACCTCATTCCCCGACGCCAATGTGATAGTCACTCCCGCCGACGCGCTTGTGATAAATGTTCAGAAGTTTGCCGGAATAATCCGCAAAGCTCTCAATTTCACAGAAGGAACCGGCAACATCGTCACCATCGGAATAGAGCCATCACGGCCAGAGACAGGCTATGGTTACATCCAGGCGGAGGAAAGGATTCCGGAAGAAGTCGTGAAAGTCAAGGAATTCAAAGAGAAACCGGATCTGGCCACGGCGAAAGAATATATCACCGCCGGCAACTATTTCTGGAATGCGGGAATATTCATATGGAGCTGTGAGACAATCGTTTCCGAACTTCGCAAGCACGCTCCAGGCATCGCCTCCGTGATGGATACCATCGCCTCATCATTCGGTACAGATGCAGAGGCCGGAACCCTTAGGGAACTATTCCCTACCTGCGAGAAAATATCCATCGACTACGCCGTGATGGAGAAGTCAAAGAGCATCTATGTCATAGCAAGTGACCTAGGTTGGTCGGACCTCGGAAGTTTCAGCTCCATTAAAGAGAACATCCCCATGCCTGATGAGGATCCGGTACCTGATGGTGGAGCAGCCAAGGCCATTGAGGGTGGCAACAAAGTCATTGGCAGGGACATCAGGCTCTTCGGTTGCGAGGACTGCCTGGTCCATGCTGAGGATGCGAAGTCTGTGATCGTGTCGGGATTGAAAGACTACATTGTGGCGGTGAAAGAAGGGAATGTCCTTGTCTGCCCCCGTAATGAAGAGCAGAGAATCAAGGAATATTCAAAAAATGTTTAAAATATTTGTTTTTTTCCCGCAAAGACTCTAAATTTGCAGTCCCGATTCGGAAAATATCCGAACCGACTGGAAAGAATCGTTAGCTCAGTTGGTAGAGCACAACACTTTTAATGTTGGGGTCTCGGGTTCGAGCCCCGAACGGTTCACTAAAGAGCCACGATCTTTAAAATGCTTTGTTAGCTCAGTTGGTAGAGCAACTGACTCTTAATCAGTGGGTCTAGGGTTCGAGTCCCTAACAGAGCACGGTAAGTCCCGTCAGATGAGAATCTGGCGGGATTTTTCGTTTTATTATTTGTT
>OMQO01000197.1 GCA_900313275.1 uncultured Bacteroidales bacterium | reverse complement strand
GCAAGGCTCAACACCCTCGCTGGGGAGAATATCGATGAGGGAATCACTCCCGACATCCCCATCGCCACCAAAGCGACTCAGGTCGAGATCTCAGAGGAAGAGGCTATGCCGGCGTTGGACTTCTCCAAGTACTTCGATGTGGATTATCTCACCAAGTTGCTCTCGGAATACAAAAAATAAAATGTCATTCTGAGCGTAGCGAAGAATCTACAGCTATTTAATCGCCAGCCTCAAAATGGCGGCGCTGTGAGGAGGAAGGACTGTCTTGATGTCCTTCCTCCTTGCCGTCACCTCCAGGGGAGACTCGCTGAAAAAGCTGTGCGGAGTCACATCGTCTGAAGAGAACAGCCTGGCTTCCAGTACTTTACCTTTGATGGCGAAAGAGAACTCCCTATCAGAGTCGTAGGATGCGTTGATCAGGGTGATTGTCAGGACGCCGTCCTTGATGGTCGCCGCTGTGGAATAGTCCTCATTATCCCCGATTTTGCAGACTTTCCCGTCCTGGTGGGCTTTCATCATCGCGAACATCTGGCCGTTGGCAGTAAGGCGGCTACCTTCCGGAGTAATCAGTATCGCTCCCTCTCCGATCGGCTGGAAGTAGCAGACAATCGGGATGTTAAGAGCCGCGCTCTCGTTGATGTAGAAATGCATTGTCCTGGCGGCGTAGATCCCTTCCGACACGCAGGAAGGACGATACCAGGAATACCACTGGTTCCACTCGTCAAATGAGATGTGGAGATCTTTTCCAGTGGCGTCGAGGCTTTCCCTCATCCTCTTCGCAAGGTCAATATTCCCCTGGAAGGAGGCGGTGATTTCCTCATACGATTTCTTGATGTCCTCAGGTGTCGTGAATTGCTTGCTTCCTCCCGCATAGTGATGCAGGGAAATGTATTTGACCTTATCGGCGAGCGGCGCCGCGGAATGCTTCGCCCAGTTGTCGTTCGGATATGGCCCTGAGGAGCAAAGCTCCAGATCCGGAGTCACCCCCAACATCGCGTCAGCGTGCTTCTCAGCCATCTCGGCATAGCCTTCAGGCCCCTTGGGACCTTCCATATGGCCATATCCCATCTCGTTACCAAGGGACCAGAAATGAACGTTGTACGGCTCTTTATGGCCTCTTTCCGCTCTTATTTTGCCATATTCAGTGTCCTCTCCTCCATTGCAGTACTCCACCCACTGGGCGCTTTCTTCCGGTTCACTCCAAGCGATGTTAATCGTTATCATCGGCTCGGCTCCGACCTCCCGGCAAAGGGCGACGAAGTCATCCGTGTCAATCTCGTGGAAGTCAAATCCGTGTGAATATGGTTGGCTCTCAATCTCTGTCGCTGCCTGAAGAGGTCCCCTCTGATCCACAGGAAGCAACCCGTCTTTCCAACGGTATTCCCCGGCAAAGTTGCCGCCAGGCCAGCGGAGAATCCTCGGTCCAATGGCCTTGAGGTTTGCGACCACATCACTTCTCATCCCATGGAAATTATCCTTCGGCATCATTGAGAGGGCTCCGAAAATGACCTCGGCCTTTTTCCCGAAGGTGTACCGCACGGACGCCTCCTTGTCATCAGCGGAAGTGGTCAAGTCGAACTCGCTGACCACCCAATCATTCGCCGGCTTCAATTCCAGTGACTTAGTGGCATATACTCTTGCTCCGTCCCTGTCCGTGAGCTCGACTTTGAGAGTCAATGGAGACGACACTCTTGTCACTGTCCTCATCTCATAAGTCTCCCCTTTCTTTAGGGACAGGCCTTTTTGGAATATTCCCGCAACCTGCCCGTCGGTCAGATTCTGGACAGACTGGGAACGTATCTCGTTGCTCCTGTTCATGCCAGGATTGCCTATGTGTTTTGTGTAGGATAGGCTAATTTGCTGGAACAGAGTTTTTTCCCCGATTCCGGACCATTCGGCGCAGACACCCTCATTGCGGGAGGGCTTGCCGGCGAACTTGCGGTTACGGAGCATCTGGGCGCTCAGACCGCCATTTACGGCGGCCCTTGTGTGCTCGAGATTGTGGCCGAAAACATAGGGAGACAGATCGGTGGTTTCCTTGAGGTTGATTGTCTGGGCATCCAAACTGATGGAAAACGCTGCCGCTAGGGCTAGGAGAGGTAATATCTTTTTCATAACTCAAATTTAACGATAAAAGTCTTATATTTGTCTTTTAGTAAGGACGAAAAAGAAATAAAATATTCAAAAATGAATCTCAAGCATTTACTCGCGGCTGCGGCATCTCTGTTTATTGCCTGTACCGCTGTTTTCTCCCAAGACGACAGGAATCCTATAATCACCGCCTCTATGAATAACCTCGAGTATAGCCACAAATCCTCAAGCAAGGGTGCTGGCTCGGTTATCAACGAGATCGCGACTGCTGTCTTGGTGGGCCAATCTTCCAAGGAGATCGAAGGCTACCAGAGCGCTGTCCGGGCGGCCATAATCAAAGGAATGACAGAAGCTTACCGCCTGCGTGTCGTGGACGGCCTTTTGACTAAGGAAGAAGCCGAGACTCCCGGATCCATCTATGTGGACGCCACTCTGGCTAATGTCACCACAACCACCAAGAATGAGGTGGTTGAGTACGAGGAGAAGAAGAAAGACGGTGAGAAGGTCAAGAAGACTCGCACCGACGTGTATTATAGGGCGATGTTGTCCGTGACTCTCCATGTGAAGGATGCAATGAATGACGCGGTGCTTGCCAGCCCCTCTTTCAGCATCACTGAGTCCGACATGTCTTGGGTCAACTCTCCCCAGAAAGCTCTTGACAATGCCACAGCCAGGCTGGCGAGGCTCGTGACAAAGTTTTTTGATGGGATGTACCCTCTGACTTGCGAGATCATCGAGCGCGGAGACATTAAGAACGACAAGCAGAAGCAAGTTTACATTGATCTCGGATCAGCTCATGGACTGCATGAAGGGCAGACTTTCGCCATCTACACAAAGAAACTCATTGGTGGCAAAGAGGCCCGTAAGCAAGTCGCGAGGCTGAGAGTCAAGACGATAGAGGGCGATGAGGTCAGCTTCTGCAAGGTTCTGTCCGGTGGACGTGACCTTAAGGCCGCTCTTGACGAGGGTCTGGATCTGATTGTTGAAACTGATAAATAGCCGTTATGAAAATTTTGCTGATCGCCGCCGTCCTCATGTCCGGTTTCTCTTTCGGTCATAAGGACGCCCCGAAGGGTGATGAGTGGCAGTCTCCTGGCCAACTCTCTCTGAATAAAGAACTTCCCCACGCATGGTTCTTCTCTTTCCAGGATGTGGAGTCCGCCCGCAAGGTGCTTCCGGAGAACAGTTCCCTTTGGAAGAGCCTGGACGGTGACTGGAAATTCAATTGGTCTCCCGATCCGGACAGCCGGCCGGTCGGCTTTTTCAAAGCGGATTTCGATGATTCTTCCTGGGCTGACATCCCAGTCCCTTCCAATTGGAATATCGTTGGAATAGGGGAGGATGGAAGCCAGAAGTACGGGACTCCGATCTATGTCAATGTCAATGTCCCTTGGTGGAAGGAGGTGAAGCCGGGCGACTGGAAGCTTGGAGTCATGCGAGAGCCCCCGCAGAATTGGACGGTTTATAAGACTCGCAACGAGGTTGGCTCTTATCGCCGCTCTTTCGAGGTTCCGAAAGAGTGGGATGGCAAGAGGGTGTTCATCAATTTCGATGGAGTCGATTCTTTCTTCTACCTCTGGATTAACGGCAGTTATGTCGGTTTCTCAAAGAATTCCCGCAACCTGGCGCAGTTCGACATCACCGGTTATCTCCGTCCTGGAGAGAATGTGGTGGCGGTTGAGGTCTATCGTTTCTCCGATGCCGCGAACCTTGAGGCGCAGGACATGTTCCGTCTTCCCGGAATATTCCGTAGCGTGGCTCTCGAGGCAAAGCCAATGGTCTCTGTCCGTGACATAAAGGTCACACCCTCAATGACTTCCCTGAAGGTCGAAGTCGCCCTTTCCCCGGTTCCTGAGCATGTCGAAGGACCGGTTGGTGAGCTTGTCGAATC
>OMQO01000248.1 GCA_900313275.1 uncultured Bacteroidales bacterium | reverse complement strand
TTGTAGTGATGCATGAAGCGCTTCTCTTCCTCTTCCCAGATGGTGTCGAGCTTCTGGGACTCGGAGAGGGTGGCGAGGGTCGCAATGGAGAGCACCTGGGTCTGGCCGCGGGTGAAGAGGCCGGAACCGTGCACGCGGGGGATCACGCCGACTTCGGCGGCGAGAGGACGGATTTCGTTCATGGCGCGGCCGTCGACACGCTTGCCGGCGAGCAGCCACTTCTTGACGACCTTCTTCTGCAGCTTGTAGAGGATCTCATCCATGTACTGCATGAGCTCGGGATGCTCTTCGCCGTACTTCTCCTCGACCATGCTGACCCAGTCGTTGACGCGGGCTTCGCGCACGTTCTTGTCGTCGGTGTCCATGCAGTATTCCATGGACTCGAACTCGTTGGCAACCAGCTTCTCGAAGAGCTCTTCGTCGAAGGCGGCGTGCTCATAGCTGAACTTCGGCTTGCCGATCTCGCTGACCATCTTGTCGATGAGGTCGAGAACCGGCTGCAGGTGCTCATGCGCCTGGACAATGCCTTCGTACATGACATCGTCGGGAACCTGGTCCGCCTCGGACTCGATCATGACGATCTTCTTGTGGGTGGCGGCGACGGTGGTGGTCATGCGGTTGCGCTTGCGCTCTTCCTGGGTCGGGTTGAAGAGGTACTTCTCACCGTCCCAGCCGAGGACGATCCCGGCGATGGGGCCGTTGAAGGGGACATCGGAGATGCTCACCGCGGCGGAGGCACCGATCATGGCGGTGATCTCCGGGGAGCAGTCGCGGTCCACGGACAGAACCTCGCAGGCGATCACAACGTCGTTGCGCAGGTCGGAGGGGAAGAGGGGACGCATCGGGCGGTCGATCAGACGGGAGGCGAGAACCGGCCCTCACGGCGCATGAAGCTGCCGGGGATGCGGCCGACGGCGTAGAGCTTCTCGTTGAAGTCCACGGCGAGGGGGAAGTAGTCGATGCCGTCCTTGGGACGGGCGGAAGCGGTGCAGGTGACGAGCACGGTGGTCTCGCCGTAGGTGACGAGGACGGCCGCGTTGCAGAGCTCGGCCAGCTTGCCGACTTCCATGGTCAGGGGACGGCCTTCATAGGTCATTTCGAACTTGCGGTAATTCGGGAACTGTTTCTTGGTGATGATCATGCAATAAACTCCTTATCAATCTGTACGGTCATGCGGATGGTCTGGATTTAAGAATATAAAATATGGAGGGACCTATTCACTTGTCCCTCCATAAAACCTTCATATCCTTCAGAATGCTGTGGAAACGAAGCCGGAAGCAATCACTTGCGGATGTTCAGCTTCGCAATGATGGCACGGTAGCGCTCGATGTCCTTCTTGGCCAGGTAGTCGAGCAGGCGGCGGCGCTTACCGACCATCTTGTACATGCCAAGACGGCTGTGGTCATCGTTGGGATGACGCTTCAGGTGCTCGGTGAGCTCGCGGATGCGCTCGGAAAGAATGGCGATCTGGACTTCGGGAGAACCGGTGTCGTTCTCGTGGGTGGCGTTCTGGCCGATAACTTCGGTCTTTTTCTCTTTGGTGATCATGGTGTACGGTCCTTTCTTATTAATTCTGTCCTGCGACACGGCAACGGGCGGAAAGGCTACCGCAGCGGCGGCATGACCCCGAAGCTGAGTTCGCGGACGACGCGAGTTATATTATCATCTGGCCCCCGGCCTGTCAAGAGAAATGTTTTGCTTTTTTGATCCTGTGCGAATAGAATTTCGGTTGTTTTCCAGCTCTTTTGAAAAAAGTGTCATTCCAGTGACGTTTTTCTCTTGCTATTTTTATAATTATGATGTATTATACAAGTTGGATTATTATGCCATAAAAGAAGTCTAAGGATTTTTTGCCACCTGCGCAAAGTTTGTCGGTTTATTGATTGGTTTATTGATTCTTCGTATGCTATACTGTGCCCAGTGAATCAGACAGAGGGAACTTGAGATCAGAACAGCAGGACTTCCAAAGGCATTTCATTTGATCCCGGCAGACCCCTGGCAACTTCAAATACCCGTCCCGGGTGGGACAAAAAAATAATTGATCCCATCAGGGACAAAAAAGAAAGGAAAAGGAATATGAAGAAATTCACAAAACTCCTTGGCATCGTGCTCATTATTGCTCTGGTAATGAGCCTCAGCGTGTCCGCTTTTGCGGCGGATACATCTACACCTACACCGGTTACCCCGGATGCAGAAAGTGGTTTCGTAATTACAATGAGCACAACCGCGGATCACAGCTACACCGCGTACCAGGTGTTTGCTGGTGATCTTGCTGAAGACGCCAATGGTAATCTGGTGCTTTCCAACATCACTTGGGGTAATGGCGTAGATGGCGATGATCTTCTTACTGCACTAAAAGGAGATACTACTTATGGCTCTGATTTTTCCGCATGTACAAGTGCTGCTGACGTAGCTGAAGTCCTTAGCGGATATGACAACGATAGCGCAGGCCTCATAGCAATATCAAAGATTATTGAAAATAATACAAAAGGAACTGGTACCACCGGCACAACCAAGATTGAGGGCTTGGCTGCAGGTTATTATTTAATTGTTGATTCAACTGATGAAGACGACATGCCCGAGGGTCAGACTTATTCAGACTTCATGCTTAAGGTGGTTAATGATATTACAGTAACCGCAAAAGATACCACTACCACTTCTGAAAAGAAAGTACAAGAAAAGAATGACACCACTGGTTCAACAACTAATTGGCAGGATGCAGCTGACTACGATATTGGCGATAAAGTTCCATTTAAACTTACTGGTAAGGTAGCAGGTGACTATGCAAAGTATGATCATTATTACTTTGCATTCCACGATGAAGAAAGCGATGGTCTTGCTTTCGATGCATCAACTGTAAAGGTTTATCTTGGAGAAACAGGTACAACAGAAATCGATGACAGCTATTATACCATAAAGACGACAGGATTCGATGATGACTGCACCTTTGAAATCATCTTTAATGACCTTAAGACCATTAAAGATAGTTCAGGCACGGCTCTTATTGGAGCTAATAGTGTCATCCGCGTCGAATATGAGTCTGAACTGACTGAAGACGCAGTAATTGGTTCCCAAGGCAACCCGAACGTAAGCTATATTGAGTTCTCTAACAACCCGAATGGCACTCAGCACGGTAAGACCCCTGAAGATAAAGTTATTGTCTTCACTTATAAGATCGAAGCCCTGAAGGTAGAGCCGGATGGAGCTGGAATCGATGCAACTGCGTACAGTAAGTTGACTGATGCTGAAAAAGCAGATTATGTACAGATTGGGACTAAGTACTTCAAGACTAAAGAACTTGAAGGCGCTGGATTTACGCTCTACAAGAAAGTACCCACTGGTACTCAAGGGGCAGATGCAGATGGCTACCTCAAGATTGGCAGAGAGATTACCGGTGTAACTACATTCACATTCAATGGCCAGGATGCGGGTGAGTACAAGCTCGTTGAGACGACCGTTCCTACAGGCTATAACAAGTGTGCTGATATTGTAATCAAAGTTGAAGCTACTTATGACACCGATTCCGCAGATCCTAAGCTTAAAACTTTGACAGTATCTCCGGCGACAGCGGGCTTTGTTGTCGAATCAACGACGACAGAAGCAACAGCGGATACTGCTGCTGTTACGACTTATTCCGGTGTGATCAGTGGCAAAGTTGTCAACCAGTCCGGCGCAGTCCTTCCCAGCACCGGTGGTATCGGTACCACGATCTTCTATGTAGTCGGCAGCATCCTGGTCGTTGCAGCAGGCGTCCTGCTCATCACCAAGAAGCGCATGGGCCGCGAGTAATTCGCACAATTCCATAAACACACTGAGGCAGGTCCGAAAGGGCCTGCTTCTTTTATACAGAAAGGGTTAGAATCAGTAACCCAACTAAATATTACAAGAGAACCGGCATGCAGCTGGCTCTCCACATATTATATGTTGTTCGA
>OMQO01000087.1 GCA_900313275.1 uncultured Bacteroidales bacterium | reverse complement strand
CCTGGAAAATGGGTTTCACGAAAGGCCAAGCGGCAGGTGATCCTCCAGGCATCATGGAAGGGCCCTTAAGCGCGCCTTCCTCTCCCCCGGAGACTCCGGTTCCTATGTATAGAAGTCCTTTACTCTCAACATATTCCGTCCTGCGGGCGGTGTCCGGGAAATGGGTGTTGCCACCATCGATGATGATGTCACCCGGATCGAGGAGAGGGATGAGCCTCTCGATGAAGTCATCGACAGGCTTCCCGGCCTTGACCATCAAGAACACTTTCCGGGGGCTCTTGAGAGAGTCTATGAAGTCCTCAAGGCTGTGAGCCCCATAGAAATTGAGTCCCTTGCCTCGGCCTTCCATAAAGTGGTCAACTTTCTCAACCGTACGATTGTACACACTCACCTTGAATCCTTTGCTCTCCATGTTGAGGGCCAGGTTCTCGCCCATAACGGCCAAACCCACAAGTCCAATGTCTGATACTGCTTTCATATGATCAATCTATAAATCTATCTGGATAGGCCCAGAGGCCGAGGGCAGGGTTGGAGATGTAATACACCTCCTCGCCGTCCGGCATCGTGTTCCATCCGTCTTTCATTCTATCTATCGGATACCGCCTCAAGGCCTCCTCGAGGTCTCCCCAAGCGAAACCCACACTTTCTATCTCCTCCCTGGTCATTCCGGGACCCGGGCAATATGTTATCTTGAAACGACCTTCGGACGAACCATGAATAAGGTGGGCCGAAGCACCCAAGTTGTCCCGCAAGTCTTGATTCGCTGCAGTGGCCTCCAAGGTGCGGGGCGTGCCTTTATAACCGTATTTCCTTATCAATGAATCGATTGTATGATCCTCTCCGAATTCCTTCAGGGCCGGAGCCAGGACCATCAATTCCGCCCCGTCAGCGAGTGCCATCCTTGTCCTATAGACCGCCTTGTTCCCCAGCCAAGTGCTCTTGAACTCGGACGGATCCAGGTACACGACGCATTTCCGGATCTCCTTTTCGACCATAATGAAATTGGTCTCAAGGGAAAGGGCCGAGGCCTTCTCGAAACACTCAAAATCGTCACCGATGAACAAACCTCTTGTTACAAGATCCCCTGTCGCCTCATCCTTCGCGCGTACAGTCAAGATATAGACTATCGGAAGATCAGGGATGAAGTGGGTCCGGGCATATTCAAGGACATCCCTAACGGGTGTCTTGGCCCTGCCCATTATCCTCTCCATTCCGTAGGAGGCTCCGATGAAATGGCTCTTGTTGATTCCTTCCGCCCCACCTACTCCGACGAATATGTTCTTCGTGTAGTTCGCCATTCCGATCACCTCATGCGGAACCACTTGACCTATCGAAAGAATGAGGTCGAAGGACGGATCGAGAAGAAGCTTGTTGACCTGAGCTGGCCAGGTGTAGTTCACCCGACCCTCAGAGACTTCGTTGATATAGTCAGCAGGGACTTCTCCAACTGTCACCACATCGTTCCGCCAGTCGTGAATGCGGAACTTTTCCAACGGAACCCCTTGATACATAGAGGTTATCTGTTCCTCGGTCATAGGCGAATGGGTGCCCAAGGCAGGCATCACATCGGTAAGCCTGTCACCGAAATAATCACTGACCATCCTTGTGATAGGCCCAGCATAAGAATTGAGCCTGGTGTAGTCAGGAGGAATGGCAAGAACCCTTTTTCTGGGTCCGATGGCTTCAAAGACTTCCCCCAAGGCGGCCCTAACCTGGTCCGCCGTAATGACATCTGTTTTGGAACCTCTTGAGTAATAGAGCATAACCTAACGCTTAACCCTCGCGTTACCGCTCCAAACGCTCCAAACCTGCTCTTCGTCAGCAGGTTGGGCATAATCCGTGAGGAAGGTAGTGGCAAGAGCACCGGAGGCCCAGCCGAACTGGATCCATTTTTCCGGTTCCCAACCTTTCAAGATAGCATACAGGAGACCACCGACGAAGCCGTCTCCCCCACCGATCCTATCCAGGACATGAATAGGCCTTGGTTCAACGACATGCCACCTCTCCCCCTCCAGCATAATGGCACCCCAATTATGGGAGTTTGCGTTCTCCACCTGACGTAGTGTCGTGGCGAATACCTGGGCTGAAGGATATGCGGCCTTGACCCTGCGAATCATCTCCTTGAAACCGTCTATTTTGGCCGCGATATCTTTCCCTCCAGCCTCCGGACCTTGGATGCCAAGACAGAGTTGGAAGTCTTCCTCATTGCCGATCAGGATGTCGGCCAGGGAGCATATCTCGGAGAATGTCGCGCGCAATTCCTCCTCTCTTCCTACCCAGAATGAAGCGCGGAAATTGAGGTCGAAACTGATTCTGGTGCCATATTCTTTCGCCTTTCTTACGATCTCAAGGCAGAAACGGCTCGTGTCAGGACTCAACGCAGCGATGAGACCAGAAAGGTGGACGATCTGAACCCCTTCCTCACCGAATATCCTATCTAAATCGAAGTCCTTGACATTCAAGGTCCTACCGACTTCCCCGGCACGGTCATTCCAAACCCTTGGACCTCTGGAGCCATAGCCGCTGTCGGCCACATTGATCTGGTGACGATAACCCCAGGGACCGCCTTGAGGCACCTCAGGACCCTCAAAATCCATCCCCCTTGAACGGAGATTCGACTTGATGAAAGCGGCGAAAGGGCTGCCTGCAACAAAGGCTGTCAAAACCTTCACCGGGAGGCCCAGAAAAGATGAGATGCTCGCTACATTCGTCTCGGCACTGGTGGCTTGGAGACGGAAAGAATCGCTCGAATGGACAGGCTGTCCGCTGTCCGGGCACAAACGCAACCCCATGCTGGTGGGCACCAGCATGGAGTAGCGACAATTATCCTTCAACTGAATATTCATACTACTATTTGACTGGCATTGACTTGATTATGCCCTCATTGACGGCGCGGAGTTTTTTCTCGTCCATCTTGATCACTTTCCGGTCGTAGGTCATAAGGCCGTTGACCTCTCCCTCGACATCGGTGGTCTGGGTGTACACCGCAGCGCTGCAACCCTGTTTGATGAGTTGCTTCAGCTGCTCGGCGAAGGATGTGTACTCAGCGAGGACCTCGTCCCCGTTCTTGTACTGGACATATCCCCAGTTCTTGTCGCTCTGCCAGAGGTGTCCCTCAAGCGGCAGGCCGATTCCACCATATTCACCGAGGACATTGATCATGTTCTTGTCCCACATCCTGAAAGCGGGATAAGGATAGTGATGGTTGTCGAGGATGTCTCCCACACCTTCCTCCCAGTTGCCTCCGGAAGACTGGTTGACGAGCCTGGTGGGATCGAGTTTCTTAGTGTAGGCCACGACATCCTTGGTGTCAAATTGGCTCCAAGCCTCGTTGAAAGGAACCCAAACGGCGATGCACTGGAACTTCTTGACCTGGTTTATTATCTCTGTCCACTCTTTGTAGTAGTTGGCCTTGGCCGCGGGAGTGGCGGGGAAATCCTCTCCCTCGCCGTAATAGTACATGCCCCATTTCTTACTACCGCCAAAGGAAGGCATGTCCTGCCAGACGATTATTCCGATCTGGTCGCAATAGTAGAACCAGCGATCAGGCTCAACCTTTATATGCTTGCGGATCATGTTGAATCCGAAGTCCTTTGTCTTCTGGATGTCGAACCTCAAAGCCTCATCCGTCGGAGCCGTGTAAAGCCCGTCAGGCCACCAACCCTGATCGAGAGGTCCAAGTTGGAAAAGGCCCTCGCCATTGAGGCCCATAAGCTTAGTGTTGCCGTTCTTCCTGTAAGCCCCGACTTCGCGCATAGCGGTATAGGAAGCGACCTTGTCAATGACTTTTCCATTCCTCAGCACCTGAATATCAAGACCATAGAGATAAGGAGAGTCCGGAGACCAAAGCTTGGGCTGATTGACATTGAGAGTGACGCTGCCTCCGGGAACAGCCATTCCAGACGCAAGGACTGAATACAGACCATCGACAGCTGTCTTTGCGGCGTTGGCAGTCTCTGTCGAATAACCTATCCCTCCATCGAGAAGGAATACCTTCACGACATCACCTTCCTGGGCACCAGCCACGTCGACCGTGACTTCCATGGATTTGTTCTCGATATTCGAGACAACATTGTAGTCCGCCACATGGGTGGAGGCCACCGGCTCGATCCACACGCTCTGCCATATTCCTGAGACGGCGGTGTACCAGATGCCGTTAGGCTTTGAGACCTGCTTACCGCGAGGCTGGAAATCATTATCAGTTCCATCTTCCACCCTGACAACCAAGGAGTTGGATCCACTCTTCAGGTAAGGGGTCACATCGAAGGAGAAATGGGTGTAGCAACCCGTGTGGGTGCCGACCTTAATGTCATTGACAAAGACATCTGCCTTCCAGTCCACAGCATCGAAGTTGAGCATCAGCCTTTTACCTTTCCAAGCGGAAGGGACCGAGAACTCAGTCTTGTACCATAGAGCATCGTCGGCGGTGAAAGTACGGCCAACACCTGAAAGCGCGGACTCGACCGCGAACGGGACGAGAATCTTACCATCGAAAGATGCCGGACGAGCCGAAGACTTAGGGGTAATGGCATAGTCCCAAAGTCCGTTAAGTGACTTCCAGTCAGGACGAACCATCTGGGGTCGGGGATACTCGGGATGGGCATTGGCCGGAGAGACCTCCTCGGCCCACTTGGTCATTATCTTGTCTCCTGCCGGAGCCCACTGCTGAGCTGAAACGGTTCCCGCCACGGCAAGAATGGCGGCGAACAAGGTGATGAATCTGAATCTCATTATAATAACGCGTTATAATTGTCAAGTATATCCACAAAGATACTCAATTCACGGAATATTTATTACTTTTGTATGTTATGATTTCCTTACTCCTATGCATTGCCGCCCTGATTTTGGGCTATTTCCTATACGGGAAGTTTGTGGAGAAGGTTTTCGGACCGGACAGTGGCCGCCCCACTCCCGCGATTTCGAAACCTGACGGAGTGGACTTTGTCGCCCTGCCCACCTGGAAAGTGTTCATGATCCAGTTCCTCAACATCGCGGGAACAGGTCCCATATTCGGAGCCATCATGGGGGCCAAGTTCGGCCCCGCGTCCTATCTGTGGATCGTGCTTGGCTGCATATTCGCAGGAGCCGTCCATGACTATCTGGCCGGGATGCTTTCGGTAAGGAAAGGCGGTGTGGGACTTCCTGAGATAGTGGGTGACTTCCTTGGCCAGGGTACCAAGAAGGTCGCGCTTGTCTTCACCCTTCTCCTGCTGGTCCTTGTCGGAACTGTTTTCGTGTACAGTCCCGCTATCATCCTGGGTGACATCGCCGGAGACGGGACAACCAAAGCCATGATGATCTGGATCGGAGCCATCTTCGTCTATTACATAGTGGCCACGATGCTGCCTATTGACAAGATTATTGGAAAGATATATCCCCTTTTCGCTTTCGCGTTGATTTTCATGGCGATATCCCTGCTGGTCGGTCTGCTGGTCAAGTGGCCGTCAATCCCTGAGTTGTGGGATGGCCTAAGCAACAGGGGGCCTTCCATCGGAGTGAACGGGCAGCCCATCTTCCCGTGCCTTTTCATCACTATCGCTTGCGGAGCGATAAGCGGCTTCCACGCCACGCAGAGCCCTCTCATGGCCAGATGTCTCAAAGACGAGAAGCTGGGAAGGCCCGTGTTTTACGGTTCGATGATCACAGAGGGCTTGGTGGCACTTGTTTGGGCCGCTGTCTCATCATACTTCTTCTTCGAAGGAGGTGCCGCCGAGTGCGGTTCTGACTTGACCGCTGCCGCTCCCACGGTGGTAACTACGGTGTCAAAGACCTGGCTTGGAATCTTCGGTGGCATTCTGGCCATCCTCGGAGTGGTGGCAGCCCCTATCACGAGCGGTGACACAGCATTGAGAAGCGCCCGCCTGATCGTGGCAGACTTTATCAAACTGGACCAGAAACCTGTTCATAACAGACTGTACATCAGCATCCCGCTGTTCATCATAACCGGCCTGCTGCTTTGGTTCAACTTAGCCGATTCTAATGGTTTCAACACGATTTGGAGGTATTTCGGCTGGGCTAACCAGACACTTGCGGTCTTTACCCTTTGGGCTGCCACAGTTTATCTTCTGGAGAACAAAAAAGGCCTGTGCTATCTGATCAGCGGCATTCCCGCAGGTTTCATGACAGCGGTCAGCCTTACCTTCATCCTTGTGGACAAAGTCGGTTTCAGGGTCAACCCTGAAGCCGCCCCCGGGATCGGACTAATCACCTTCGCTGCTTGTGCGGCCATATTGAGCTGGATGAAGATGCGGCATGATAACAAACTGAAAAACAATAATTAACAATAAGACAACATGTACGACTCTAACCACGGGCTATGGATAGCCCACTGCGAAAACGGACCACTTTCGATTGTCGGAAAGATGGCTAACAGACATGGACTAGTGGCCGGCGCGACCGGTACCGGCAAGACCGTCACACTTCAGGTCATGGCTGAGAGTTTCTGCCAGGCCGGCGTTCCCTGTTTCATGGCGGACATGAAGGGTGACCTCTCCGGAATATCCCAACCCGGAAGGACAAGCGGATTCATTGAGAAGAGAATGCCCGAGTTCGGAATTGAGAATCCCCAGTTCCAGAGCTGTCCGGTGCGCTTCTACGACGTGTTCGGCGAGCAGGGCCACCCTATGAGGTGCACCATCTCCCAGATGGGGCCCCAGCTGCTCACCCGTATCCTCGGACTCACTGACGCCCAGGAAGGTGTGCTTAACATCATGTTCAGAATCGCTGACGAGCGTGGCCTGCTTCTGGATGACATAAAAGACATGAGGGCTTGCCTCACCTACATCTCCCAGCATGCCTCTGAATATTCCCAAGTCTATGGTAACATAGCCACAGCATCTGTCGGAGGCATCCAAAGGGCACTTTTGACTCTTGAGAATGAGGGAGCGGACAAGCTTTTCGGCCAACCTTCCTTTGACATTTATGACCTTCTGTCCACAGAGGGAGGCCGCGGAGTGATGAGCGTTCTCGCCGCTGACAAGCTTATGCTCAAGCCGAAGCTCTATTCAACCTTCCTGCTCTGGCTCCTGTCCGAGCTGTATGTGACCCTGCCGGAAGTCGGTGACATGGATCTCCCGAAGCTGGTCTTCTTCTTCGATGAGGCCCACATGCTCTTCGACGACACTTCCAAGGCCCTGACTGACAAGATCGAACAGGTTGTCCGCCTTGTCCGAAGCAAGGGCGTCGGTGTGTATTTTGTGACCCAAAGTCCAACCGACATCCCTTACACCATCCTTGGCCAGCTCGGAAACCGCGTGCAGCATGCCTTGAGGGCATTCACCCCTAGGGATCAGAAAGCCGTCCAAGTCGCCGCGGACACCTTCAGGACCAATCCTTCCTTCAACACCTACGAGGCCATCACGAATCTTGAGACAGGAGAGGCTCTCGTGTCCTTCCTCGACGAGAAGGGAGCTCCCAGCATGGTTGAGAAGGCGAAAATCCTGTTCCCCTTGAGCCAGATTGGTGCCATCTCTGAAAGCCAGAGGGATCAGATTATCAAGCAGTCCAGAGTCTATGGCAAGTATGACAAACTTGTTGAGCGTGAGAGTGCCTTCGAGGTCCTGATGGCTGAGAAGGAGGCTGCGGCCAAGCAGCAGGAAGAGACTCAGAAAGGCAAAGGCAAGGGCAAGGAAGCGGTTGAGACTGTTGAAGTTGAGGCTGAAAAACCCACAAAAGCCGCCAAGGTGCCAAAGACCAAGAAGAATGGGGTGATGAGCAAGGTCGTGAAAGCCGTCATTACCGCTGTCACAGCCACCGCGGCGACCGCTATCGGTACAGAGGTGTCCAACAAGGTGACTGGCAAGAAGTCAAAGAGCACCACGAAAGACAAAGCCGGCAAGGTCGTCAAGAACGCCACCAGCGCAGCCACAAGGACAATCTCCCGAGAGATCACCCGCTCAATTCTGGGCAACCTGATCAAATAGGTGAAATAGAATAGCTTACGTTATTCGAAGAAAGAGAAGTGCACACGACCGTAGCGCTTCTCTTTTTTGAATCGCGGATGGTCGGTAAAAGAATGCTCGTCACCGTGCTCAAGGATGAAATAGCAGCCGGGATGAAGGATGTCCTGCGCGAAAACCTTGTCCGGGAGCGTTTCCAATCCATCAAGCGCATAAGGCGGGTCCGCGAATATGATGTCGAACATCTCGTGACAGATCGGGAGGAAGTCAAAGACATTGTCCCTGACCATAGTGACATTGTCAAGCCCAAGACGCTTGGCCTCTGTCTTAATAAAGGAGGCATTCTCCCTCGCCATCTCAACAGAATAGACTCTGGAGGCACCTCTGGAAGCGAATTCGAAGGCGACAGCACCAGTGCCACCGAAAAGGTCAAGGACCTTCAGGTCTTCGAACTCATATTCATTATTAAGAATATTAAATAGGCCCTCCCTGGCGAAATCTGTTGTCGGGCGCGCCTTGAAACCTGCCGGAGGGTTGATCGTCTTGCCTTTAAGGCGTCCGCCTATTATCCTCATAAGGTCTCGACAGCTTTGAAATAACGGTAGAGCGACATCTCTTCCTCCTCAGATAGAGGGGTCAT
>OMQO01000110.1 GCA_900313275.1 uncultured Bacteroidales bacterium | reverse complement strand
TTGCAATCCTAATCGGGGTGTGGCGCAGTTGGCTAGCGCATCTGCTTTGGGAGCAGAGGGTCCCGTGTTCGAGTCACGGTACCCCGACATATTTAAAAGGCACTTGCAATCTCCGCAAGTGCCTTTCTTATCATCTTAGGGAGTTCTGGGGAATAACCGTCCACAATTAGAAGAGGTTTGCGGCGGACAAGAATGGATCGTTGGTGGAGAGATATGTTGCCGAGAATGCATCAGTTAGCCTCTAAAAAGTTATATTTGTGGATAAGAAATAGTTTCTCTGATGTATGGCTCACTTGTCTCAAAAGAAAGCGGCAAAGGACTTCACCGCTAAATGGAAAGGAAGGGGTTATGAGAAAGGTGAATCCCAGCCTTTCTGGATTGAATTGCTCCAAAAGGTCCTCCAGGTGGAAGATCCATTCAGCATCATTTCATTCGAGAACCGGGTCAAGCTCTCGAACACGAGTTTCATTGATGCTTACATCAAGCCCACACATGTCCTGATAGAGCAGAAATCTATCGAAAAGGATCTTCGTTCGCCAATTCCCCAAAGTGATGGAACCACCCTGACACCTTTCCGCCAAGCTAAGCGTTACGCCGCCGAGCTCCCATATTCCGAAAGGCCACGGTGGATTGTCATCTGCAATTTCCAGGAGTTTCACGTTTATGATATGGAGAATCCTCAGGGAGAACCGGAGGTTATCTTTCTTAAGGATTTGGAGAAAGAGTACCATAGGCTGTCTTTCCTGGTTAACGACTCTAATGCCCATATTAAGAAGGAGTTAGAGATAAGTATCCAAGCGGGGGAGATTGTGGGAGTTCTGTATGATAAATTACTTGCGCAGTACATCCATCCAGAAAACCCGGATAGTCAGAAAAGCCTGAACAAGTTATGTGTCCGACTGGTGTTCTGTCTCTATGCTGAGGATGCGGGGATATTCGGAACAAAGAACATGTTCCATGACTATTTATCTCGGTTTTCAGAGGTTGAGTTCAGAAAGGCCCTGATTGAGCTATTCAAGGTGCTGGATACCAGCCCTGAAGACAGGGATCCGTACATGGACGACAGCCTGGCGGCGTTCCCTTTCGTCAGTGGTGGGATGTTCGCCGGTGACATAGAGATCCCGAGGATTACCGAAGAGATCAGGGGCCTTATCCTCCAGAAAGCCAGCGATGACTTTGACTGGAGCCTCATCTCACCGACCATTTTCGGAGCCGTGTTCGAATCCACACTTAACCCGGAAACCAGAAGGGCTGGCGGGATGCACTACACCTCGCTTGAGAATATCCATAAAGTAATAGACCCGTTATTCCTTGACAACCTGAAAGCGGAACTAGCTGACATTAAGGCAGAAAAGGTAATCCGGACAAAGAAGGAGAAGGCTCAAAAGTTTCAGGATAAGTTGGCCAGTCTGAAGTTCCTTGACCCGGCTTGTGGATCTGGCAACTTCCTTACCGAGTCCTATACCTGCTTGCGGCGATTGGAAAACGAAGCCATCAAAATCCTATACGAAGACCGTGTCATCGGTGGTTTTGTGGATCCCGTCAAAGTCAGCATCTACCAGTTCTTTGGGATTGAGATCAACGATTTTGCCTGTTCAGTCTCTCAAGCCGCATTGTGGATAGCGGAGACACAGATGCTTCAGGAAACTGATGAGATAATCGGCTATGATATTGAGCCTCTCCCTCTCAAGGACTATAACAACATCCATGAAGGCAACGCTTTGAGGATGGATTGGCATGAGGTTGTGCCAGCGGAGGACTTATATTACATAATGGGGAATCCGCCGTTCCTTGGAGCCCGGATAATGTCTTCTGTACAGAAAGACGACTTGATCACCGTCTTCGGTGCCAAATGGAAGAACATCGGCAATATGGACTATGTTACCGGCTGGTATAAGAAGTCGATTGAGATGATGAAGGTCAATCCAGCTATACGAGCGGCTCTTGTATCCACAAACTCCATCACCCAGGGCGAGCAGGTCGCCAATCTGTGGAAACCGCTGATGGATGCCGGAATCCATATTGATTTCGCCTGGAGAACGTTCATTTGGGACAGCGAGGCTAACCAGAAGGCACACGTCCATTGTGTCATTGTGGGTTTCTCCACCTGCCCATCCAAGAGTGTTAGAAAGCTATTTGAAGGCGATTCCGTAAAGTATGCTTCCAATATCAATGGCTATCTTATTGACGGGGATAATGTATTTGTAGAAAGTCGCCAGCATCCACTTTGTGATGTACCTGAAATTGGAATTGGGAACAAGCCAATAGATGGAGGTTTTTATTTGTTCAAAGACGACGAGAAAAAGGCGTTTTTAGCAAAAGAACCTGGTGCTGAGAAGTATTTTCGCCGCTGGTATGGTTCCGATGAATTCATCAATCGCCGTCCCCGCTGGTGTCTATGGCTGGGAGATGCGAATCCTGTTGATTTACTGAAACTTCCGGAGTGTATGAAACGAATAGAGGCTGTCCGGGAGTATCGTCTTGCTAGTCCGAGTGCCGGTACGGTAAAACTGGCAGATAAACCGACTCGTTTCCATGTGGAGAATATGCCAAAGGACTATTATTTGTTGGTCCCCAAGGTCTCATCAGAGCGTCGTCGCTATATTCCTCTTGGTTTTATGGCTCCGGAGATCCTGTCAAGTGATCTTGTTTTCATTGTTCCTGACGCAACACTTTATCATTTCGGTGTCCTGACCTCATTTGTCCATAATGCTTGGATGAGAGTGGTATGCGGCAGATTAAAATCTGACTTCCGTTATTCCAAGGACATTGTCTATAACAATTTCCCTTGGCCAGAGCCCAATGAAGAACAGACTGCAAAGATAGAACAAACCGCACAGGCTATTTTGGATGCCCGGCAGATTTATCCAGACGCCTCATTTGCTGATATGTATGGTAATCTTATCCTTTTCCCAGAACTGATGAAAGCCCATCGTGCAAACGATGCAGCTGTGATGGAAGCATATGGATTCCGCAAAGATATGACCGAACCGGAAATAGTGGCAGAGCTGTTTAAGATGTATAAGGAATTAACAGAAAACAAATAATATAAAATGATTCCTACTTTTGATTTGTACATACAACCGTTCATGGAGTGTTTGAAGGACGGGAAAGAGAAGTATTTGAAACAGATTTCAGAAGAGCTGGCCATTTTCTTTAATCTTACGGAAGAAGATTTGGCAGAGACTATAGCCAAGGGCACACAAACCAGGCATTACAATCGGGCCAGTTGGGCAGGGACATATACGCTTAAGGCTGGACTTACACGTAGACCTAAACCGGGTTGCTATCAGATAACTGACTTTGGGAGAGTTTTTATGTCCAAATGGGACCCAATTACTCCTGCTGTTTTGAGGGCAGAAATCCCCGAATTTGCTGAGTTCTCCAAAACAAAACCAAAGCAGTCTTCTAAGGAGAATGAGCCGCTATCCCTTGTCGAGAAAACCCCGACAGAGATTATGGACGAAGCCTTTTCAACAATTAATGAAGATCTGATTGAGGATCTTTTGACCAAGCTCCACAATGTTGATCCTCAGCGTTTTGAGCATATCGTTGTGGATTTGCTTGTTAAGATGGGATACGGTGGTAATCTTGAGAATGCCGCACTTATCACCAGATATAAAAAAGATGACGGTATAGATGGTGTAATAAAAGAGGACAAACTCGGACTTGACAAGATTTATATCCAGGCAAAGAGATGGACAAACACTGTCGGGAAACCTGATATTCATGCATTTATAGGAGCCCTTTCGGAGCAGGGAGCCAGTAAAGGGGTCTATATCACGACCTCGAAGTTCTCGTCTGAAGCTAGATCTTTCAAGCCTAAATCTGATATGAAGATCATCTTGATTGACGGACGTGAGCTTTGTCAGTACATGATTGAGTACGGAGTAGGCGTCAGTGTCAAGCAGGTTTATGAGGTTAAGCGCATCGACTCTGATTATTTCGAGGAATAGAAACGCATTAAAAAGGCCTTTATTTTATAACGACTCTATTAATCGAGCGATTAACTCACTTACACTTATACCACGCTCTTGAGCGACTTGAAATAGCCGCTCTTTTAACTCGGGTCGTAGTCTCACCCCGACAGTCTCGTTTTTGACTGTTTCTCCCATTTTCTTTCGCCCGGCTCCGGGACGTGCGCCACCTCTGCTCATAATCGATATGTTTAATGATCAAATATAGCGATAAATAATAATATGGCTCCATCTCGGAGTCCTAAACTCCGCAACTATTTTTGCCTGTGATTTGGAACCGATTGTTTCTCTGGAAGATAGATAAAGTCCATCCCCCGTTTTTGTGGGGATGGACTTTGTCTAATTCGTTGATTATTTGCTAGTTCCAAATCACGGCGCCCATGCTGATAGGACGAATCTGAAAAAGATCAGCAGGGCGAATAAATCTAGAACACGAAACCGAGACCGAGCTTGAGGTTGGAGCGATGTGTCTTGATCGCGTTTTCGCCCTTGTAAAGGTTCATCAAACCATAGTCATAGCCCACTGTGATCTGGATCGCGGACACTTGGAAACCGACACCACCGCCTAGATACACATTGAACCGGTTGTAGTTCTCGTTGTCATAGTTGTCGTATTTCTTGTCACCACTGTATTCGCCGACGCCGCCGGCAAGCTTCGTGGTGGAAGCGAGGCCGTACTGGGCGGTCGGGCCAGCGAAGATGAAGAAGTTGGAGTCACTGGCGAGGTTGAGGTTGTACTTCAGATACAGGGGAACGTTGACCGCATGCTCCATGAAGGTTGAGGAAGCAGACACGGGGATACCAAGAATAGTGCCGGTGCTGCCACTCTTGTTCGTGATCATGGAGTAGTATAAACCGGGGGCGATGCCGAAACCGCCGGCGAGCGGAACATTGAAGGAAACTCCGGCAAAGTGTCTTTGGGAGGTAGAATGACGGTTAAGCGATATACGAAAAAAAGCGTACCGTCACGGCACGCTTTTTTATTCGACAGACTTACTAGTTTTAGTGTGAACTGTCATCTTTTGTCGGTTTTGCTGTTGTCGTTTTTATTAAGTTTGTGAATTTGCTGTCTACGGAAATCCTCCTCACCGATGTATAACCTCGCGATTTTGTCGTTGGAGAGAATTTTGCGATACTCGGTGGTGTACTTGCGCTCAATGCCGCTGCTGGCCTCCTGGGCCTCAAGATACTTGTCGAGCAAAGCGCTGATTTCCTTGTCGTCCTTGCCGGCGTCGATGCTGGCCTCAAGAGCCTTATATGCCTCCATAATCAGCTTCCAGCACTGCCTCGTCTCAGACTCGGCCCGGTTGTAAAGCGGCCAGAATTTCTCCGCCTCGGCAGGACTAAGGTCCATGGCATCAGTAAGATAAGCGATCTTCTCGGCCTTGATCTTGTCACGCCAGTCTTTCTTTTGGTTTTGTCCTTGGGCGGAGACGGTCTTGGCTCCAGCAAAGGACATCACTATGATTGATATGATAACAAACGCTTGTTTCATAACACTACTGTCTGGTTTCTCCCGCATAGGCGAGATGCTCGGGGTTCACCCCTGATTCGATAAGATAATTGATGATGTCCTCGTCCGAGATGTCCTCTCCTTCGTTTTCTGTCTCAAGGGCGTTGTAGAATATGTCCGGACGGGTGATAGAAATGAGCTCGGCGTAGCCGGGGTCTTCAAAATCAGAACCGGCGGATCTGTCGAGGCCGGCTGTTCCGCGGAGAACGGCATTGCCGATGATGAGAATGGCGGCGAAACTTGCGGCCAGGGCGAGGTATGGACGAACCTGCCTCAGCACTCCCTGACGTGGTGCTTCGCTTTGCGGAATGGACTCCAAACGGCTCTTGAGGCTGTTGAAATAGCCTTCAGGAACCTCCATGGAGGGCTTTCCCACCTTTTCAAGTATGTCTTTTCCGATTTCCATTTCCGATTATTTGACAACGGTTTAACTCAAAGGTTTAAAATCATTTAAGATTTTTCTCTATATCTGCTTTAATTTTTTCCGAAGCGAAATGATAGGAGGCTTTCAGAGCCCCTACCGAGGTCTCCAGAATCTCCGAGATCTCCTCGTAGGACATATCGTCGAACCATCTCATTATGAACACGGTACGCTGTTTCGCGGGCAGTCTCTGGACAGCCTTGGCTAGCTCTCTTTGGAGTTGGTCACCATTCATCAGAGTGTCCTCATCAATCTTTTCCTCGATTTTTGGAGTTATGCTCTCGAAACGCAGCGCTGATCGGATCTTCTGTTTCTGGACGAAATTCAGTGACTCGTTGGTAGCGATACGGTAAATCCAGGTGTAGAGTTGTGAATCACCCCGGAAAGAGGGGAGCGAGGACCAGACCTTGACGAATATTTCCTGGAGAAGATCGTCAGTGTCCTCATGTGACCAAAGGAAACGGCGGACATGCCAGTAAAGCCTCTCGCTGTAGGAGTCCACTATCTCCTTGAAGGCTTTCTCCCGCTGTCCGGACCGGTAGAGATCAACTATTTCCTTATCAGTCATTATCTCTTGTTCTCTCGCAATCTTTCAAATGTACGACAATTTGATTACTTTTGCAATTATGAAGCATATCCGCAATTTTTGCATAATCGCCCATATAGACCATGGGAAAAGCACCTTGGCAGACAGGCTGCTGGAGTTGACCCAGACCTTGTCATCTCGTGACATGGAGGCTCAGGTGCTGGATGACATGGACCTGGAGAAGGAGAAGGGCATCACGATAAAGAGCCACGCCATCCAGATGGAGTACTTGTATCATGGTGAGAAGTACATTCTCAACCTTATCGACACTCCAGGCCACGTGGATTTTTCCTATGAAGTCTCGCGCTCGATCGCTTCCTGTGAGGGAGCCCTTTTGGTCGTGGATGCATCGCAAGGTATTCAGGCTCAGACAATTTCCAACCTTTACCTGGCTGTTGACCATGGCCTCGAGATAATCCCCGTCTTGAATAAGATAGACATGGAATCCGCGCAGGTCGATGTGGTCTCGGACCAGATTGTCGATCTTCTGGGCTGTGACCATGAAGACATATTCAAAGTCTCTGCGAGAACAGGAGAGGGCATTCCTCCGATCCTGGACGCCATAGTGGAGAAGATTCCCGCGCCGAAAGGAGACCCCGAAGCCCCTCTACAGGCCTTGGTATTCGACTCCGTTTTCAACCAATTCAGGGGTATAATCGCTTATTTCAAAGTGTTGAATGGCTCCATCAGGAAAGGCGACAAGGTTAAGTTTGTCGCCACCGGGATGGAATATGACGCCGAGGAAGTCGGGGTACTGAAGATGAAGCTTCGTCCCACGGAAGTGGTTTCCACAGGAGATGTGGGTTACATTATTTCCGGAATAAAACGGG
>OMQO01000090.1 GCA_900313275.1 uncultured Bacteroidales bacterium | reverse complement strand
AGCACACAGGAGCAGAAGGATGAACTGCCCATCACCGCATCACGGCGGAACCCACGGCTCCCCGTCGTCCTGGCCGCGACGTTCATGCTGGCCGCGCTCGGCGCTTCCGCCGCCGTTCCGTTCAAGATCGGCATCGCCGGTTACTCGTATCGCAAGTTCAACCTGGACCAGACCCTGCAGTTCCTCCAGGACATGGGCGTCAAGTACTTCTCCGTCAAGGACTGGTGGCTGCCGCTCGACTCCACGAAGGAGCAGATGGACGCTTTCAAGAAAAAATGCGCGTCTTATGGGGTCGATGGTTACATTCTCGGTCCTATCTATATGAAATCCAAGGCAGAGGTTGACCGGGCTTTCGCTTACACCGAGCGTTATGGGATCAAAATGTTCATCGGGGTTCCGGATTATGACCTCATCGATTATGTGATCGCGAAAGTCGCTGAGACCGGCATCAAGGTGGCCATTCACACCCACGGGCCCGACGGTGCCGCTTTCCCTAGCATCTACAAGATTATGGAACTGGTCAAGGATCCTTCCCTTGGAGTGGGATGCTGTCTTGACATGGGCCATTCGGTGCGAAGCGGGGAGGATATCGCCCAGATAGTCAAGAAGTACCATAAGTGGATTTACGATGTCCACATCAAAGATGAGACCGCTCCGTCAAAGGCCGGAAACACCTGGGAGATGGGTAGGGGAGTCATAGATTTCCGCCCGATTGTCAAGGCTCTTCGCAAAGTCGGCTACAAGGGAGTCCTGTCCATTGAGTTTGAGAAAAACGGGGACAACCCTCATCCTGGAGTGGCTGAGTCTGTCGGCTATCTTCGCGGTATTCTGGATGGTACCAAGTAAACAACCTTGAATATGAGACGAAGTATCACCATGCTCGCGCTGTCATTGCTCGTGACTGCGGCGGCATTTGCCCAGGATGGGCTCTACAAAGTCAATGATGTACTTGAGCCGCTTCCAGGAGGCAAAGCCAAGATGGAGGGCTATCTTGAGGATTACATCATGCTCAGTCAGGAGAACTGGGCAAAGGGGGTGATGCCTTACGATAAGGTGGTTGAGTTTTTCCGTACTGGAAGGACCCAGTTCGCGCTTGGGGAGATGCCCGGTAAAAGCCTAAGAACCAATTCAATGCTATGGCGTTACACTCGTGATCCCAAACTTAGGAAACTGACTAAGGATGTGGTGTATTCGCTGATCGCCGCCGCCAAAAGCAATGGATCCATCAGCTGCACTCCTGTGGAGGACCAGCCAGGTGACAAGGATGGGGACATATGGGAGCGTAAATATGTCCTTCTGGGTCTGAGTCAATACTATCTGGAAGTGGAGAAGGATCCGGTAGTGCTGGAGGCTATGGAGAAAGAGGCTCGCTCAGTGATGGACCAGGTCGGACCCGCACCTAAAAAAAGTGTGACCGAATTGGGATGGAGCGCCACCAAGATCGAGTCATCTTCCATCCTGGAACCTTTCATGCGGCTATATTTCATCACGGGAAAGAGGGAATATCTCGATTTCGCCTCATACATAATTACTTCCGGAGGTAACAAGGGCAGCGACATATTCGCTCTTGTCCAAGCTGGAACCCCACTCCGCGAGGTTGGTGAGCCTTATCCGAAAGCATACGAGATGACTTCGGTTTTCGAGGGTCTCGCCGAATATTACAGGGCCACCGGCGATCCCAAGTGGCTGGATATCCTCACCAAGTTCTTCAATGAGGTTAAAGAGCAGGAGATCACGATAATAGGAAATGCCGGTACTGACATTTACTGGCCCGCGCTCTATGGCGAAGGTTGGGGAAACACCGCTGTGGAGCAGACCAACCCTGATGTCAAGAGGATGATGGAAACCTGTGTCGGAGTCACATGGATGAAGTTCTGTTCCCAATATCTTCGTCTGACAGGGGATCCTTCAGCGGTGGATTATATCGAGAAATACATCTACAATGGCCTTCTGGGGGCGATGAGGCCGGACGGCAAGGGTTTCAGTTATGTGAATCTTCTCAATGGGCCCAAGGTCACGAACCATGGTTGGGGTACCAACTTTGACGGTCTGCCGGTCACTTGTTGCAACCTCAATGGTCCAACCGGTTTGGCTTACATTCCCTATGTGGCTGTCATGCAGTCGAAAGAAGGGCCGGTTGTGAATCTATATAATAAAGGTGTCTTCCGGGCTCATAGTGGTGACGGGAGATATGTTTCCCTTGGTATCGACACCGATTTCCCTCTAAGCGGCGATGTCAAGATCGCTGTCTTCCCATCTGGGGAAGGGCAGTTCACAATCAAGTTGAGGATCCCTTCATGGAGCTCTAACACAACTGTTTCCGTTAAAGGGACTCCTATATCCGGGGTGGTTCCGGGGACTTACCTTTCTATCACCCGCGACTGGAAGGCTGGGGATGAGATCAGGATTTCTTTCGAGATGGTCGCCAGGCTGATTGAAGCCCGGGAAGGAAAGAATCCTGCCGGAAAGGATTTCCAGGCTGTACAGTGGGGACCGATAGTCCTCGCGAGGGATGAGAACATTGATCCGGACTATTCCGCCCCGACCCGTATTGTCGCGAATCCTGAAGGGATTGTGGATGTCAAACGTGTGGCGCCAGAACGCGGCGGAACCAAGTTCCAATTCCTGGTGCCGACTAGTGAAGGACCGATCAAGATGGTGGACTATGCGTCCGTGGATTGCTGGGATGGGACAAATGTTCAGACTTGGCTGCCTCTTTTGAAGTAAGTGCCTTAATTATATGGTGAGAATCTATTGTAAAAACACAGGGACCTCCAAGGAGTTTGCGGAGGGTACTTATCTAAGGGATATCGCCCCGGAGTTTGAATTCGAGAAGCCATATCCCATTTTGGCCGCGCTTGTCAATAATGTGGCCCAAGGACTAAGGTTCAAGGTTTATCACAGTCTGGATGTGGAGTTCCTGGACTACCGCACCTACACGGGCAGGAATTTTTATTGCCGCTCCTTGTGCTTCTTATTGTATAAAGGAATACGGGACTTGTTCCCCGGCAGTCGCTTGACAATACGCCGGCCTATCTCCAAGGGATATTTCTGCAATGTGAAAAAAGGTGACGGGTCTCCGCTGAGCGAGGCTGATGTGGATGCGGTGAGGGCAAGGATGCTTGAGATTGTGGATCAGGACATTCCGTTCCGCCGTCACGAGGCCAGGGTTGAAGACGCCATCAAAACTTTCTCCGCCCTTGGAGCCTCTGATAAGGTCAAACTGCTTAAGACCTGCGGAGATGTTTACATCACGTATTACACACTTGGGGGCACGGCTGACTATTACTATGACGAACTTGTCCCCAGCGCCGGCTATCTGAAGACATGGGGAGTCAGCCTTTATCAAGGCGGAATACTTCTCAGGGTTCCGGACAGGCATCATCCTGAGGATCTGGCCCCTTTTAGGGAGCAGCCGAAGACCTTTGATGTGTTCAAGGAGTCCCATCGTTGGAACAGCATAATGGAACTGGGCAATGTCGGTGATGTCAATGAGGCTATCCTAAGCGGCAAGGCCTCAGATCTGATCCAGATCGCTGAGGCTCTCCAGGAAAAGAAGATAGTGCAGATAGCTGAGGAGATCGAGAGACGCCATTCAGATCCCCAGAAGCCTCTGAAATTGGTGCTCATAACCGGTCCTACCAGCAGCGGTAAGAGCACATTCTGCAAAAGGCTGAGCATCCAGCTTAAAGCCTGTGGAATACGGCCGATTTCCTTCTCCACGGATGATTATTTCGTCAACAGGTTGGACACACCCAAACTTCCTGACGGATCTTTCGACTTCGACAACTTCGACACCGTCGATCACGATTATCTCCAGAAGGATCTCCTTAAACTGCTTGCTGGTGAGGAAGTTGAGGTTCCGGAGTTCAATTTCGTCACCGGCCTTAGGGAGTTTAACGGGAAAAAGCTCTCTCTCTCGAAGAGGTCTGTGGTCCTTATCGAAGGCATACATGCCTTGAACCCGAAACTGACGGAGAAAGTTCCGGACGATGAGAAGTTCAAGATATTCATAAACACGATCACTTCGATTTCCCTTGACTTCCATAACTGCATTCCTACAAGCGACAACCGCCTTCTGAGGCGCATTGTGAGAGATTTCCTCAAGGGGGCTTTCACGGCTAAGGAGACCATCTCCAACTGGCCCAACGTACGCCGCTCTGAAGTCAGGTGGATATATCCTTTCCAAGAGGAGGCTGACGTGCTGTTCAACTCTGCCTATCTGGCCGAGTTCGCTGTGTTGAGGACTCAGGCCGAGAGGATTCTGGCGACAGTACCCAAGAATTGCAAGGAATACAGCGAGGCCCACCGTTTACTCAATTTCCTGCATTATTTCGTCCCTGTCTCTGATAAGGAGATTCCTTTGAACTCGCTCATGCGAGGCTTCATCGGGGGAGGAAGCTTATGATTCCGCTCATAGCCTCCATCCTGCTGGGGTTGATGCCAAACGCCGTGGCTCCGTCACATGTCCCTGTGGCTGAGCCACTTCCGTTGGATAAAGTCCGGATAATAGGGGAGAACCGGCTGACCTCAAACCGGGATCTGGACATCAGCGCGATACTGAGTTGGGATGTCCGTAAGTTTCTTTACAATTATCTTGACACCTATGGCTTCGACACCTCGGATTGCCCTCAGCCTGAGGGTTGGGACTCCGTTGACACAAAGTTGAAAGGTCATGGGACTGGCCATTATATGTCTGCCCTTGCCTTGGCCTATGCCGGTTGCCAGGATGAGGGGGTGAAGAGCGAGCTTCTGAACAGGATCCGTACTGTTGTGGACTGCCTTAGGGAGTGCCAGGAGCGGACATTTGTGTGGAGCGATTCCCTTGGGCGCTATCGGGAGGCCAGGGACTATGCTCCGGAAGCCCAGCTAAAAGAGATGAAAGGCACTTGGGAGGCATTTGATGAGTATAAGAAGGATTATTCCGAATATGGCTACGGTTATCTCAATGCCATTCCCGCGGCCCATTGTGCTCTTGTGGAGATGTACAGGCCCTACAACAACCGTGACTGGGTTTGGGCTCCGTATTATGTGGTTCATAAGCAGCTCGCCGGTTTGATTGACATCGCGACATGGGTTGATGACAAGGCTGTCGCCAAAAAGGCCCTCAAGATTGCGGAGGATATGGGCCTCTGGGTTTGGAACCGGCTGAAATACAGGACTTTCGTCGAATCAGAAGGGACACCGGAGGAGCGTAGATCCAAGCCAGGGAACCGTTATGAGATGTGGAATATGTACATTGCCGGGGAAGTCGGCGGGATGGCCGAGTCGCTCGCGACCCTCTCAATAATGGTTAAGGACAAGGAATCCAAGGCTCGTCTCCTTGAGGCTTCCGGCTTCTTTGACAGTCCGGCTTTTTTCGATCCACTGGCCAGAGGTGAGGACTCAATCCACGGACGCCATGCCAACCAGCATATTCCTATGATTATAGGGGCCTTGCGCCATTTCAGGGCCGGAGGGGACGAGTCTTATTATTCAATCGCATCAAATTTCTGGGACTTTGTCCAAGACCGTTACCTCTATGCCATGGGTGGTGTGGGTGACTCTGAGATGTTCAGGGAGCCTTACATGCAGATGGCAAGCATGGTGGCCAGCCGTTATCCTGAGATGAATGAGACCTGTTGCGCCTACAATCTCGCCAAATTGACGAAGGATCTGAATTGCCTCAACCCTGATGACGCCCGCTACATGGATTATTATGAGAGGGTTCTGTACAATCAGATAGTCGGTTCGCTCCATCCTTCGGAATACAAGGTGACCTACCAGTACGCTGTCGGCCTCAATGCTTCGAAGCCATGGGGCAACCGTACTCCTCAGGAGTCATGCTGTGGCGGAACTGGGGCTGAGAATCATGTCAAGTACCAGGAAGCGGTGTATTTCGTGTCCAAGAATACTCTTTGGGTTGGGTTGTATTTGCCTTCAGAGGCTCGCTGGCAGAGGAAAGGGGTGACCATATCCCAGGAGTGCGAGTGGCCGGCCCAAAGTTCCGTGATCCATGTCAAGAAGGGGAGAGGCAGGTTCTCTTTGAAACTTCGTGTGCCTTATTGGGCTGCAGAAGGTTTCGACATCAAGCTTAACGGAGCCTCACTGGCTTCTGAATATACTCCCGGAAGTTATTTCGAGATTCCTCGCCGACGCTGGACCCGGAGGGATGTTCTCGAGATCTCGATGCCTTTTGTCCGTCATGTTGAATACGGCCCCGACGAGGTGTCCTTGCCTTTAGATGGGGCCTCCGCCTCGTCTGAGCGGTTGGGGGTGCTGATGGAAGGCCCCCTGGTCATGGCAGCCACCGGCATAACTTCTTGGGAAGATGCCATTCTTTCGGTTGGTCCTGATGGCTCGCCCGTCGGTCTGGAGGAGCGCGATTGGATTCCTGATTATCAAGCGGACTCTCTTGTCACTCATTACTTCCGTATCCATAAAACTGATTGATATCAGGCTGTAGAAACTCTACAGTTGGTTGATATACTCATTTGATTGAATTGTGTACTCATGCCTTGACGGGTGTGAGTACATTTGCGATGTTGATTATTGTAATCATTTTATTTTCAAACATATTTTTTAATGAGAAGCAAGAGACTATCGCGAATCGCGCTCGCGTTGCTTTCGACCCTGCTGTCGATGGCTACGCTTCATGCGCTACCTTCCAGTGTCTCGGGTCGTGTGCTCGACGCTGAAGGGAATCCTCTAGTTGGCGCTTCTGTCTCCGCGCAAGGCACAACTGCCACCACTGTCACCGATTCTGACGGTGGATTCCGGTTGGATGTGCCGTCCGGAACGAAGACGCTCTATGTTTCAATGCTCGGCCAGCAGGACGTTGAGATCCCGCTAGACCTGGAAAAGGCCTGGTACGAAGTCACCATGGCCGAAGACTCCAAGCCTCTGAGTGAGGTCGTGGCTATCGGCTACGGAACTCTTGGCAGGCAGGAGATAACCACCTCCATTTCCACAGTCTGTGGAGAAAAGCTTTCTGAGCGTGCCTCCGCATTCAATGTGACCCAAGCCCTTGCGGGAAAGGTCGCGGGTTATTCTGTGCATAACACTTCCGGTCGCCCTGGTGGCACCAACACGGTGTATGTTCGTGGAAGGGGCAACAATGGTGTTGACTCCACGCCTCTCTATGTCGTGGATGGCATCGCCGGAGTTGACATTGACATGCTCAATCCCAATGACATTGAGTCAGTTGTGGTTCTGAAAGACGCGGCATCCACCGCTATCTATGGAGCCAATGGCGCTAACGGAGTGGTTCTTGTCACGACAAAGTCCGGGAAGGAGAAGAACGGAGCTTTCATTTACTCCGGTTCAGTTGGCCTCAGCCAGTTCACTCAGGGTTACACGGAGTTGGAGCCGGTTTATGAGAATGCCATATCCCACGGGCACAACCTTTCTTTCTCAAAGGCGAACGAAAGGAACTCTGTTTACGCTTCCTTGGGTTACAAGGATTTCGATGGCATTGTCCCCAAGACTGACGCTAATCGCCTGAACACCGCGCTTAATTTCAAGTCCAAAATAAATGATTGGCTTGACGTGAGATTCGGCGCTGACTTCAGCACCCGCACACAGAACCGCGGAGATCTTGTTTTCGATGATCTGGCTTACAAGACCATCGTCAATTCCGCGGGCAATTCCGGCAGTGCTGATCGTCTTGCGATGCTGAGCGGTTACGACTACACCACCATGCTTGATAAGGCTGCCTATCGCCAGAAGAGCCAGCAGATCCTGTTGAACGGAGCTGGCGACATCCATCTGGCCAAGGGTCTTGTCTTCACAGTGAGAGGCGACTATCGCACTAACAATCACACGTTCGGTCAGTCCGCTCCGGGTGGAATCGCTGGTGCCACTGTCGCCGACAATGGTTTCGCCAATATCGCGAATTCCGACACAAACCGTTGGTCCAATGAGGATTACCTGACTTATGACAAGGAGTTTGGCGATGTCAAGACATCCTCTGTGCTCGGTGTCTCATTCTCATCATTCCAGTTTGAGAACTCTTACAGTGGTTCGACAGATTTCTCTGACAACCAGTATGAATTTTACCGGATGCAGGCCGGAACAGTTTACGATCAGGCTACTTCCGGTTATGACAAAAGAACAATCCGTTCTGTCTTCTTGAGGAGCAATTGGGCGGTTTCTTCCAGGTATATGTTCGGTGTGACTCTCCGTTATGACTCGGCCTCGATTTATGGTTTCGATAACATGAGTGGATTCTATCCCGCTTTGTCCGCCGGATGGGTGATCTCTGAGGAACCTTGGTTCGACTCCGCGAGGAACACTGTCGATCTGTTCAAGGTTCGCGCAAGCTATGGTTTCGCGGGCAATTCGTCATTCCCTCTCGGGATCGGAAACGCCGGATTATCAAAGAATTTGGAGTGGGAGGAATCCACTCAGATCGACCTTGGACTCGATCTGGCTTTCTGGGGTAAAAGACTCAACCTTTCCGTTGATTTCTACAATATCGACACTAAGAATCCTTTCTTGAAGGCTT
>OMQO01000091.1 GCA_900313275.1 uncultured Bacteroidales bacterium | reverse complement strand
ACACTTTCAAGCGGGAAAAACGTCTTGTTCATGGTCCCTGAGATCGCCCTGAGCAGACAACTCGAGGACAGGATCAGAGTGCACTTCCCCGAAGAGCTGATCGTATTCCATTCCGCCGAGACAATAGCCCGAAGGGCAGACGCGGCGGCATTTATAAAGAACAAGCCTTATCTGGCGCTAGGGACACGGAGCTCAGTATTCCTTCCACATAAGAACCTCGGGCTTATCATTGTGGACGAGGAGAACGACTCCTCATTCAAACAGGACAATCCCTCTCCCCGCTACAACGGCCGGGAGACCGCCATCATGCTCGCTGGGCTATTCGGAGCAAATATAATTCTAGGTTCCGCCACACCGTCCCTCGACTCCCTCTACAACTGCGAAGTCGGAAGGTTCGGACTTATTGACCTCAAAACCAGATACTTCCAAGCCGCTGACTCGGATGTCGAAATCATCGACACAATAGCGGAAAGGAAGAAAAACGGAATGGTCGGAAGTTTCTCTCGCAAGCTCATCGACAGGATCAAGAATTGCCTTCAGGAGGGAGGACAAGTCGCGATTCTGAGGGAAAGGCGGTCCTACTCTCCCCTGCTCCAGTGCGAGGAGTGCGGGACTATCCCGAAATGCCCCAGATGCGATGCCGCCTTGAGCCTCCACCTCAGGGAGAACGGTCCATCGAAACTTGTCTGCCATTACTGTGGAAGGGTCTCTGAATATTCCGGGAAGTGCCCCAAATGCGGCGGGGCGTTGAAACCCCTTGGAGCCGGCACACAAAAGATCGAAGAGGAGGCCGCCTCCTTGTTCCCGAATGCCAGGATAGAAAGGCTCGACAGCGACAGCGCCAAAAGCCGGAAGCACGAGAGCGAGGTCATCAGACGATTCGCCGAAGGAGAAACCGACATCCTCGTCGGGACCAGGATAGTCGCCAAGGGCTTTGATTTCAGCGGACTCTCCCTAGTTGCCGTAATCCAATCCGATTCTCTACTTGGCCAGCAGGATTACCGGGCGGATGAAAGGGCTCTTCAACTTCTTGAGCAATTCAGGGGACGCTGCGGCCGAAGGTCCCAAAAAGGCCTCTTTGTGGTCCAGACCTCGCAACCTGAGCACCCTGTCTATGAGAGTGTCAGAGGAGCCTCCGACCCTGATCAGTCCGCACGGAAGTTCTTGTCAGAGAGGAAGTTGTTCGGATATCCACCTTTCTCAAGAGTCGTCAACGTTGTACTTAAGGACCGCAACCAGTCAAGGGTTGAACTGATGAGCCGCTATCTGTCCGGGGAACTGCCCGAAGTCCTTGGGCAAGGTTGCAAAGTCATTGGCCCTTATTCACCCGCGGTGGACAGGATAGGTGGCGAGAACATCCGGATAATCAGGATCCTCTTGCCCAAGGATATCCACCTCAAATCAAACAAGGCGGCGATCTCCGGACTGTCGGAGAGATTCGAAAAAGAAAAGAAATACATCGGTCACATAGCGCTGGACGTTGATCCTGTTTGACAAGCGATTTATTTTTACTACATTTGTAGTTTGAATAATAGTCAAGACATGGGAAAAGTCATAGCAATAGCGAACCAGAAAGGCGGGGTGGGCAAAACCACCACCGCGATCAACCTCGCCGCCTCTCTCGCCGTCCTGGAGAAGAGGGTCCTGATAATTGATGCCGACCCTCAGGCCAACACGACTTCCGGCCTGAACTTCTCGCCAAACAACGATCAAAAGAGGACAATCTATGAGGTCCTGATTGGGGAAATCCCGGTAAGGAACGCTTTGATTCAGACGGAACTCCCTAACCTTCAGTTGATTCCATCCCACATCAACCTCGTTGGAGCGGAGATAGAGATGATCCATGAGGAGAACCGCGAGTCATTCCTGAAGGAAAGGCTCGCATCCATCAGGGACGACTATGACTACATTATCATCGACTGTTCCCCTTCCCTGGGGCTCATCACAATCAACGCCCTGACCGCCGCCGACTCCGTGATGATCCCTGTCCAGCCTGAATATTTTGCCTTGGAGGGTCTTGGAAAGCTTCTTCAGACTGTCAGGCTTGTGCAAAGGGAAATCAATCCCTCCCTCACGATCGAGGGCTTTGTCGTGACTATGTTCGATGGCAGGACAAAAGTCCACGCCCAGGTCGTCGGAGAACTCCGCGACCATTTCAAGGACATGGTGTTCAAGACCATTATCCAAAGAAGCATCCGGCTTAGCGAAGCCCCTTCACATGGGAAGCCGATCATCTTGTACGATGTGATCAGCAACGGCACCTCGAATTACATGAATCTCGCCAAAGAGGTTCTCGAAAAGAACGAAAGACAAAGTTATGAGCAATAATAAGGAAAACAGGCTGGGGAAAGGGCTCAGCGCCCTTCTGGGTGACATGGCCTGGGGTGAGCCAGAGAGGAAACCTGTCGGCTATATAGACAAGGAGATCGCCGGAGCGAAGCCTGTCCAGGACTATGGCGATGTTCTGAGAATACCTGCCGGATTGATCGATCCAAACCCCTATCAGCCTAGACAAGCATTTGACAATGACTCTCTTGAGGAGCTGGCCGAGTCTATCAGGACATTCGGCCTGATCCAACCCATATCTGTCCGCAAGCGTCCCGACGGTCGTTATCAGATCATCAGCGGTGAACGCAGATTCAGGGCTTGCAAGCTGGCCGGAATGGATGTCATTCCCGCCTACATCCGTGCGACGGATGACCAGGGCATGCTCGAGATGGCGATTGTCGAAAACATCCAGAGACAGGACCTCGACCCAATCGAAATAGCCATGAGCTACCAGAGACTGATGGACGAATGCGATCTCACCCAAGAGAAGATGGCCCAGCGCGTAGGGAAAAAGCGCGCCTCCGTGGCCAATTACCTGAGGCTCCTCAAACTGCCTGCCAAGGTCCAGCATGACCTCAAGGCAGGACTCCTCAGCACTGGCCACGCCAAGGTACTTCTTGGAGTGGAAGATGCTGGTGTTCAAGAGCTTCTGTGCGACCTGACCATCAAGGACGGATTGTCTGTCCGCCAGCTTGAGGAAAAGGTCCGCAAGCTCGGCAAGGAAGGAATATCCCCCGCCCCAAGGACGCAGGACCTCCCCGATGATTATTACAAGGTCCTTGAGCGAATCGGCAAGTTTTTTGATAACAGTATAAGCCTGAAACGCACTCCAGCCGGGAAGGGCACAATGACAATCAGGTTCAACTCGGACGAGGAAGTGAAGAAGTTCCTCAAAGCACTTGAGGACGCGAACATCTAATCTCCGTGATGAAGGATCTGAAACTCAGGATATTACTGACAATCGCCTGTCTGGTCACCCTCGGCTCCGCCGCCCAGGCGCAGTTCAGGGAAGAAGCGTTCAGCCAGAACTACGCCAGCCCTTCCGACACCTTGTCGGCCAGGGACTCGGTGGATCAGATGTGGTCCTTCAAAGAGTTTTTCCATGGAGTAGCGAAGCACGACACCACCCTTAAGATCGGATCTTTGTTCGCCGGATCGACCGTTTTCCTCGGTGCCCAGCAATTCTACAACAAGCAGTATTGGAAGATTCCCGTTACCTATGCCGGTATAGGGGCCACGATGGCATTGGGATTCAAGTACAACAAACAGTACAAGGCCTCAAAATCGGCCTACGAGCTTGCTTTTGAGGCTGACCCTGAGACAACGCTTACAGTCGATGAGCATTCGAAACAGATGGCCACCTACATGTTCGCCAGTGCCGGACTGATCTATTGGGGAACACTGATGGACGGAGTGTTCAACTACAAGAAGGAAGTCAAAGGGCAGGCGGGAAAGGCCACTCTCTACTCACTTCTGCTGCCCGGCCTTGGACAGGCCTACAATGGGGAATACTGGAAAATCCCTATCTATTGGGGAGCTATCGTGGGATCCTGCCACTACTATGCGGTGAACAGCAAGAACTACAAGAGATACAAGAGGATACACAACGAGGCCACCGCTGAGGACAGCACCTACGAAGGGCTGATTCCAGCTGAACGGGCGTTGTACTACAGGAATGTCTTCAGGCGCTTCAGGGACTATTCCGTCGTCGCGATAGTCGGCAGTTACCTGCTTCAGGTGATTGACGCCAACGTCTTCTCCTACATGCAAGGTTTCGAGGTGAACGACGACTTGACGATGGATGTCAGCCCAACCATCATCTCCCCTTATAATGAATATGCGATGGCCCCGCTGTCTTGGTCAAGCGGAGGAGGCGTGTTGGGAGGTAACGCCGTCGGTCTTAAGATCGGCCTGACATTCTAAGAAAAACGGCACTGATGATAGGAAAGAAGATAGTCATAGCCCTCACGGCCACTTTGCTGGCCGCAATGGCCCTCTCCGTCACAGCGGAGGGTCAGATACGTGGCGGAAAGTTATTCAAGAACCGGTACAAGAAAGAGAACGAGGAACTACGGTTCCAGATAGACTCGCTCAAAAAGGAGATGGAGCAGCTCAGGCAGGACAATCTCCTCAAGGACAGTCTCACGAAGGAGATGCTCAGCATCTATGAGGAGAATGAGGACAAAAGCGCAGCGGGCCTGAATCCCGAAGATTATAGCCCAGAGCTTACCGACAGCCTCCTGAATATCTGGTACTTGCACCGCCAAATCCAAAGCGACAGGATTGACGAGGACTACGATATGGACTCTGTGCATTTCACATCCAATGTCTCAGACGCGATCCTGAAAGAGAGGCTGGAGGGCATGAACTCCTTCATCACCCTCCCCTATAATGAGACAGTCCGCAATTACATGGTCCTTTATACGGAGAAGATGCCCACTAAGATGGGCAACATCCTGGGACTATGCCAGTACTACATGCCGATTTTCGAGGAGACCTTCAGCAAATACGACCTTCCGGACGAGCTAAAGTATGTGGCAATCATCGAGTCGGCCCTCAATCCGGTCGCGGTCTCAAGGGCCGGGGCGAAAGGCATGTGGCAGTTCATGACCAAGACAGCCAAGAGTTATGGCTTGGAAATCAATTCGTTCGTGGATGAGAGGCTGGATCCTTTCAAGTCATCGGACGCCGCGGCCAGATACCTTAAAGACTCTTTCCGCCTGTTTGGAGACTGGAACCTGGCGATCTCATCCTATAATTGTGGTCCCGGTAATGTCAACAAAGCTATCCGGAGAAGTGGAGACAGGGCTTTCTGGTCGGTTTACGACTATCTTCCCAGGGAGACCAGAGGCTATGTTCCCGCCTTTGTCGGAGCGATGTATGCCCTGAAATACAGCAAGGAATACGGCCTCACGCCCAGCAACGTTCAGATGCCGGTCCAGGTGGACACTTTCGAGATCCACAAGAATCTCCATTTTGAGCAGATCAGCGACCTTGTTGGGATATCCGTCGAAGAGCTCGAGAACCTCAACCCCCAGTATATCAAGGATGTGATTCCCGGCAACAGCGGCACCTACATCCTGCGTCTGCCTTTCAACTATTCCAGCGCTTTCATCGCCAATGAGGATTCTTTGTACAGACACAGGGCGGACGAGCTTCTGAACCCACAGACCCTTGTCAGCACCAAGCCGGTAACGCAAACTTCTTCCGGCAAGGCTTCTTCGTCTTCCAACCGTGTCTCTTACAAGGTACGCAGCGGGGATAATCTCGGTAAGATCGCCGCGAAATACCATGTGAGCGTGAACCAGATAAAAAGCTGGAACCACCTCAAGTCCAATACGATACGCATAGGGCAGACGTTGTACATCTACTCTTCCGGTGGCCCCGCGCCGGCGTCTTCTTCATCCGCCTCCACAACAAAGCCGAAGAGCGGAACCACCTCCGGCTCAACAACTTCATCCGGCCAGGTTAGAACCTACAAAGTAAAGCAAGGAGACAGCCTCTACAAGATCGCTAAGATCTACGGCACCACCGCTGACAAGCTGATGAAGTACAACGGGATAGGAAGCAACCTCAGAATCGGGCAGATAATTAAGATCCCTCCGAAATAGAGTCAGAAGGAAGTCACGGCCTGAAGTTTCACCTCCCCAGATGGAGGCTTAGGATCTCTCATAAAAGGATACCTTACAACGGAAGCCCTGAAGTAAACCTTCAGGGTTCCTTTTTTCCCCATCCGGAACTTGCCTCCACCCACTGCAGCGACTGAATAGCCCCTTCCGTAATAAGCTGGCACTGTGAAGTTTCCGGGGGCATCCCGCTCATAAGAGTAGATCCTGTCGTCCCAATTGTCCACTATGAACAAGGTTCCCCTCAGATAGGCTGAGAATCTGTCTGTTTTACGCCCGAGTTCCAAATATGAGAGGCCGGCAAGTGAACGGCACAAGAGACCTTCAATCCTGGCCCGGGCCTTCCATGCTTCTCCATCAGACTCCCCATATCTGGAGGATATTCCCGCTGAGGAATAGTCCAGGTCAAGCCTTGCGCCTGTCTTATAGACCAGATATTCCTCATACGGCCTTATCCTTTCGGTCATTCTCAGTGAGAGGACGGTTTTGTCTCCGATTTGAGCAGGCACTTTCAAGAGTAGCTTGCACTGCTTCTTTGACTTGTCGCCTTCCTTGAAAGCGAGATCGGCGGTGAAATAAGCCCCATATCTCTCAATCCCAAGCGCCACTCCCCTCTCATCCGAGGTTTTTGTCCAGCTCCGCACAGCACCCGCTAAGGAACTGTCAAATGTCTTGGGATACAACCTTGCGACCGCGTTGAGCCTCCACCCTTCCCCCAACAGTGCAGAAGCGCCCGCCACCGAGGCAAGCGAGTGAGAATAAGCGTCGAAGGCGGTTTCCCCAAATACATCAACCCCATATAGATTATATCGGTAATCCGCTGATACTTTGCCCTTTACGCCTGATAGCCATGCGGTCAGAGCCGCCTGGCCATTCTTCCCGAACCATCCTATCGAAGCTCCTCCTAGTGTGGTCACAGGAGTTTTTCTATCGCCTTCCATTTGTCCTCTGAGACCTGGGAAAGAAATGAAAGTGGTCAGCATCAGGCGGCCCGCCTGGAAATCTGCCGCTGCTCCCCTATGGCTGCCTATTCCAGACCACGACCAAGTTGGTGACAAACCCGTTGGCCGCCGGGAGAATGATGACGAAGTTGAGAAGCCTGTCAGAGACATTCCGCTCCAAAGCGACAGTCCCTGACCCATCCTAAGGTTATAGTCGCCGAGTACGGCCTTGCCAAGGTACCTTTTCCCATAGAAAGTGACCCCTCCGGACCAACTTGAAGGAGACCTCGCAGCGGCTGAGACCACAATTCTCTCCCTAAACGATGCCCGATACTTAGCCCCGTAATTGATCGTCTTTCTTTTGACCGAAACACGAGCGGTAGCCTCATGGCGTATTCCCAAAGAGTCTCCCGCCGGCTTTCCAGGCTCAGAACGGCTAACGAGGGACAAAAAGGGCTTTATTCTCTTCACGAATTCTGGCGAAAAGCCTTCAATAGTAGCTAGTTCCGAGAAAGACAGCACATCCCCATAACGGGATCTGTAGTCATTGAGACTTGCCACCTGGTACTGGCTCAAAAGTCCGCTCGAAACAAGCCTGGAACGGCTGGCCAGGTTGATAGGCAAGGGATGGGAGAGATAGTGGTGAAACCGCTCAAGTTCCTGCTCATCAAGATCTTCTTCGCTCGAAGCGCCAGACAGCATCAAGATGGAACCCATATTATCCTCGTTCTGTGCGGGAACAAGGACAGGGACGCAAGTCAGCAAGACTGGTAGCAGGAAAGGCAAACTCAAAAGGGACTTGAAGTTTCTCATGTCAGGAGGTCGTTATACGCGAATATACCACCTCCGGAATGAATTATCACGGAATGATAAAAAAGGTGTATCGTTTATTTCGGTTTTTTATAAGGATTGGCTATTTTTGTGTTATTCTAAAAAATATATTTATGAGCAACATCAGACTTCACGACAAATCTTTCAAGCCTTTTATCAATTATGACGAGATCGAGAGCGCTATCGACAAGGTGGCTGCCCAGATAACCGCCGATTACAAAGACAGCCAAGATGTCCCGGTGCTCCTCTGCGTGTTGAACGGTTCCATCCTGTTCACAGCGGAGCTGATGAAACGTCTCACTTTCAAGTGCGAGATAGTTTGTGTGAAGCTTTCCTCATATGTCGGCACCAAATCTACCGGCGAGGTCAGGGATATCATCGGAATGACGGGAGATGTCAAGGGCAAGAGAGTCATAATTGTCGAAGACATAATTGATTCCGGCAGGACAATCGCCAATCTGACCCAGATGATGGAGGCCAATGGGGCAACCGAGACGAAGATCTGCACGATGCTTCTGAAGCCTGGCTGCTTCAAGCTGGACAAGAAAATCGATTATGTCGCAATGGAGATTCCCGATGATTTCATAGTGGGCTTCGGCCTTGACTATGACGGTCTCGGAAGGAACATCAAGGATATTTATGTATTGGACGAGAATATGAAATACTACATTCTTTTCGGCCCTCCGGGTGCGGGCAAAGGCACCCAGGCCGCCTCTATGGCGGAAAGGTTCAACCTATG
>OMQO01000270.1 GCA_900313275.1 uncultured Bacteroidales bacterium | reverse complement strand
CGATGCCCTTGAGCAGGCCGCTGCCGATCCCCGCACGATGATGATGCTCATCTGCTCCCCTCATAATCCCGCCGGGCGCGTATGGAGCAGGGAAGAGCTTGAGCGCGTGGGCAGGATATGCCTTCGCAACGGAGTGGTTCCTGTGAGCGACGAGATTCACTGCGAGTTCACCATGCCCGGCGTGGAGTTCGTACCCTTCGCCTCCATTTGCCCCGAATTTGAAGATGCATGCGTCACGCTTAACTCTCCGAGCAAGGCCTTCAACATCGCCGGCCTGCAGATTTCCAATATCATCTGCAAGAATCCGGCGCTTCGCGACTGCCTGGAGAAGGCCGTGAATGTCAATGAGGTTTGTGACGTCAATCCCTTCGGAGTCGTGGCCCTCGAGGCTGCGTACACCAATGAAGGATATGAGTGGCTCCAGGCATTGAATGAGCAGATTGCCGCCAATTACAGGCGCCTTTGCGATGTAGCCGCCGCCGAATTGCCTTCGTGTCCGGTCTATGCCCTGGAAGGGACCTACCTGGCCTGGATGGACTGCCGGGCGTTAGGTATTCCTTCGGCTGAAATCGAGCGCAGTCTGGTTGAGATAGAGAAGGTCCGCATCAACAACGGCCTCATGTACGGCACCGAGGGCTTCATCCGCATCAATCTGGCCTGCCCTCCGACCCTTCTCGATGACGGCCTCGGTCGCCTGACGGCCGGTCTTAAGCGACTCTTGGAAAAATAGATTTGGATTAACCAAATTAATTCGTATCTTTGCAGTCTCCAACACGGTGCGATTAGTTCAGTTGGTAGAGCACCAGATTGTGGTTCTGGGTGTCGTGGGTTCGAGCCCCACATCGCACCCCAAAGCAGAAGGCCTTCCAAGCGGAAGGCCTTCTGCTTTGGGGTGCTGCGCACTACTATCCCCCTGCACCCTGATGTGACCCCCAAAAGTTAGACATAACTTTCGGGGTTTATGCCTAAGAAAACACATTCATTAGAAGAAAAGTTGATAGTGGTAAGACGCTATCTTTCTGGAGAGAGTGCCACATCTCTAGAACATGAGTATGGCATTGATCATCACGACATCATTATGTACGTCAATCGGTATGTTCGACATGGTGAGGAAGGCTTGAAGCCTCAAGTGAGCAAAGTTACGCCGCTTGAGGTTAAGATACAGGCATCTAGGGAATATCTTGAACATTGTGTATCTTTGTCAGAACTTGCTGACAAATACGAAGTAGACAGGCGAACAATACGCATCTGGGCTCAAACATATGAGAAAAATGACCTTGAGGCCCTACGAGATAAGCGTAATGGCCCTCGTCCGATAAAGCATATATACATGAGTAAGGACAAGACAGCGAACGAGACTATCAAAGAGCTTCAGGAGAAAGTTAAAGACCTGGAGGCGGAGAATGCGCTGTTAAAAAAAGTGAAAGCCTTAGTCGAAAAGAGGGAGGCCCAACTGCGCGAGACTGGGTCGAAGCCATCCAAGAACTAAGGCCAGAATACGGTCTCAGGAGACTCCTGAGGCTTCAAGGGATGGCCAAAGCGACATTCTATTATCATCTTAAAAGACTTGACTTTGATGATGGATATGATGCTTTGAGGAACATAATCAAAACTATATTCGAGAAGCATCATAGCCGGTATGGTTACCGGCGCATAACGCTTGCATTACGCAGCGACGGAATAAACGTCAATCACAAGACTGTAAGCAAGTTAATGCGTCAATTGCACTTGAGGGCACTTAGGACGCCACGTCAGTTCCACACCTACAAAGGGAATGTTGGCAAAGTGGCTCCCAATACGGTAAATCGTAACTTTAGAGCCAAAGAGCCTAACAAGAAATGGACTACCGATGTCACCCAGGTCTTGATCAAGGATGAACGCCTATACCTGTCTCCGATTCTCGATATGTTCAATGGAGAGATAATCACATATACCATTACCACCAGGCCAGATCTGAAAATGGTAATAGATATGGTTCAGAAAGCAATGAAAAAGATCCCTGAGCATAATGGATTGATACTACATTCCGACCAAGGATGGCATTATCAACATGTTAAATACCAAAACGAGCTGAGGATAAATGGTATCGAGCAGAGCATGTCGAGAAAAGGAAACTGCCTGGATAATGCAATGATGGAGAACTTTTTTGGGATAATGAAGACGGAATTGCTATATTCGCGTCAGTGGAATAGCATGGATGAGTTCAAGAGAGAACTCAGAAAGTATATCCACTACTACAACTACGATAGAATCAAACTACGGTTAAACGGACTGAGCCCGGTGCAATACCGAACTCAGAACTCATAAAAAACTATTATTAACCGTCCAACTTTTGGGGTTCATATCAACCCCCAGGGGACGGGGGAAAGGATTCCCCCGACGCGCTGAAGCGCTCCCCCTTCTGTCGGGCTTCGCCCTCCGAGTGCCTTTGGTCGGACCTCCGAGTCCGGCCGCAGCGGACAGTCGATTCGGGAGCGAACAGGCCGTTTTTTCTCCCGTTTGCCCGGTTTGCCAACCATTCGGGAGCGAACAGGCTGTTTTTTCTCCCGCTGGCGCCCCGGAGTCTCCCGGAGCGGGCAAGGTTCCTCGTCCGAAAACCGCACCTTGCCCGTTTGATCAAAGTGAGAGCGTACACGCGCTGGCGCGATGGCAAACTCGAAAAGGGGGCTCATCCTCCGCTGCGATTAATC